>CALMJY010000330.1 GCA_937864815.1 uncultured Bacteroidota bacterium | reverse complement strand
TGCAGAACCATACATATAGAGAAAATCTACTTAAAATTTAAATGCGTTTGCCCTGTCCAGGCACCCCAAACTCTAGGCACTCCAAACTTTTATTATTAACTTTGTCCGCTTTGATTAATTGCATTGAATAATATGAAGAATTACAAAAGATACCTTATAACTTCAGCTCTTCCGTATGCAAATGGCCCAATACATATTGGTCATCTGGCAGGGGTATATGTGCCATCTGATATATATACAAGGTACCTGAGAATGAAGAGTGTTGATGTATTATCAATCTGCGGCTCCGATGAGCATGGTGTGCCTATTACCCTTAAAGCAAGAAAAGAAGGAGTTACACCCCAGGCAATTGTTGACAGGTATCATTCACTTAATAAAAAAGCGTTTGAAGATTTCGGGATCTCGTTTGATATTTATTCACGAACATCAAACAAAGTGCACTATGATACGGCATCCGATTTCTTCAAAACTTTGTATGAGAAGGGAGAATTCGTTGAAAAATCATCGGAACAATATTATGATGAAGAAGCAGGTTGTTTTCTTGCCGACAGATATATAATGGGAACCTGTCCTCACTGCGGAAATGAAAATGCCTATGGTGACCAGTGTGAGAAATGCGGGACTTCTTTAAGCCCGAATGACCTCATCAATCCTCACTCAACTGTGAGCGGCAGTAAGCCGGTCCTGAAAGAGACCCTGCACTGGTATCTCCCTCTTGACAAATATGAACCATGGCTCAAAAAATGGATCCTTGAGGATCATACGGAATGGAAAACGAATGTATATGGTCAGTGTAAATCCTGGATCGATCAGGGTTTACAGCCCAGGGCTGTGAGCCGTGATCTCGACTGGGGTGTTCCTGTGCCAGTAAAGGGTGCAGAGGGCAAAGTGCTTTACGTATGGTTCGATGCTCCTATTGGTTACATTTCAGCTACCAGGGAACTTACCCCCGACTGGGAGAAATACTGGAAGGACAAGGATACAAGAATGATCCATTTCATTGGAAAGGATAATATCGTCTTTCACTGCATCATCTTCCCTGCAATGCTTAAAGCAGAGGGAAGCTTTATTCTTCCGGATAATGTACCGGCAAATGAATTCCTGAATCTTGAAAACGATAAAATCTCAACCTCACGAAACTGGGCAGTATGGCTGCATGAGTATCTTGAGGATTTCCCGGGAAAACAGGATGTGCTCCGTTATGCTCTGTGTGCCAGTGCTCCTGAGACGAAAGACAATGATTTTACATGGAAGGATTTTCAGGCCAGAAACAATAATGAACTGGTGGCAATCCTTGGTAATTTTGTCAACCGTACACTGGTTCTGACAAATAATTACTACAGCGGAAAAGTACCTGAAAGAGGCAAAACAGACCAGAATGATGAAGAGGTATTAAAAGAAATAGGCAGACTTAAAGAGAATGTAGAGACAAGCCTTGACAGCTTCAGGTTCAGGGAAGCTCTTAAAGAGGCCATGAATCTTGCCAGGCTGGGTAATAAATACCTTGCTGATGCTGAACCCTGGAAGGTTGTGAAAACAGATCCTGAAAGGGTTAAAACCATTATGAATATCTCACTTCAGATTACTGCCAACCTTACAATTCTGTTTGAACCATTCCTGCCATTCTCCATGAGTAAGCTGCGTGGCTGGATCAATCTCGGAAACAGTAAATGGGAAAATGCCGGAAATACCGATATCCTTCTTCCGGGACATAAGATAAATAAGCCTGAACTTCTCTTTGAAAAGATTGAAGATGAAGCAATTAATAAACAAATTGATAAACTTCTTTCAACAAAGAAAGCCAATGAGGCTGCATCAGCAAAAACAGCTCCAGCTAAAGCCCCCGTTACATTCGATGACTTCAGCAGGATGGATATCCGCACTGCAACTATACTTGAAGCTGAAAAGGTTCCTAAAACAACTAAACTGCTTAAACTTAAAATTGATACCGGTCTCGATATAAGGACAATTGTATCAGGCATTGCAGAACATTATGAACCTGAAAAGATTATTGGTAAACAGATTTCAATAATAGCCAACCTGGAGCCCAGGAAAATAAAAGGTATTGAGTCTCAGGGAATGATCCTTATGGCAGAGGACAAAGACGGAAAACTGGTGATGATTACTCCATCTGAAAAAGTCAGCAACGGAAGTACCATTAAGTAGGAGATAGAAGTATAAAATAATGTTGGATAAAAAGATATATCTCTAAATCCCTATTTTACCCCCAACCCCCCAAGGGGGGCTTCAAATACAGAAATTTTCCCTAAGTCCCCCCTGGCGGATTTGGGGGTAAACCCTGAGTTATAAGTCAGCTTCCTTTTGTTATTTTATTAACACTATCTTTTTCTGATTATCCAGGCTCCGGGGAATTTTCCAGCAAGGCTGTCTTTTTTTAATTCAGCTGACTCAATGTTGCTGCAGGTAATTGCACTGACTCTGAAAAATCCATTTGCGGATGATACTATTTCCGGAGAAAAACCTTCCTCCATCAGCATATTAGCCTGTTTCTGTGCATTTTCCTTCAATCTGAAACTTCCCGTAATCAACTGGTAGCTACCCACAGAAGGAATTACTGCATTTTCTTCAGCCACCTTAGCCGGGATAACCTCATTAGCTTTTGAAGTGATTTCAGCTGAAATATCAATAACAGGTTTCTCTGTCTTATCCACTGCAGCTCTGTTGTGTTCAAATTCTTCCGTAACAAGAGGGTTCATTGTTGATGCCTCAACTTTTGGTTTGAAGATATCAGTTATCAGGGGTACTGCAACAATGACTGACAGAAGAGGAACAATAACGGCGGCTCTCCATAAAATCTTCCGCGTTGAAATATGCTGTACAGGATCCTTAGTTTTTTGCTTTAAAATACGTTTACGGACATCATATCCCTCGAGAGGCATACACTGAAATGATTCCAGACCATAGGAATCAAGATGATAATTCACACTTCTGTCCGGCTCAAACTGAATATTACCTTCATGGTTATTTACAAAGGTTCCGATATTGTCAAAAACGACCCTTTCTCCATTTTCAAGCTTTTTCCTCAGGTCGGCAACAAACTTCTCGGCAATGGTTCTTGCATCGCCATAATTAATATTCAGGGTGCCCGAAATCCTGCCAACCAGGAGCCCATCGTTATGATTAAGGTTCCGGTTGAAGGAAATCTGCTTCACCGGGGGATAGAAAGTACCTGTGTTCCTGTCAACCTGGGCAGGAGTATAATTCCCAATAAATCCACCAAAACCCGGGACTATAACACAGTCATGTCCAAAAAGTAATTCCCTGATAAATGCTGTAATATCCACCTTGAGTTCATTATTTATGTAAATACAAATTTAAGAAAATAAGTTATCTTCGCAATTCTTCAGATATTTTGTTTATATGAGAGATATTCAGATGGTTGATCTGAGGGCCCAGTATGACAGGATCGGACCTGAAATAGACAGCGCAATTAAATCTGTTCTGGAATCAACTGCATTCATTAAGGGACCAGAAGTAAAACTCTTCGAAGAGGAACTGCAGAAATATATGGGAGTCAGGCATGTTATATCGTGCGCCAACGGGACTGACGCCCTTCAGCTTGCCATTATGGCTCTTGGACTGAAACCTGGCGATGAAGTAATTACAACAAATTTTACATTCATTGCTACAGTAGAGGTAGTGGCACTGCTTGGATTAAAACTTGTACTTGTGGACCCGGAACCCGGAACTTTCAATATATCAGTTGATGCTGTAAGAAGAGCATTAAGTCCCAAAACAAAAGCTATTGTCCCGGTACATCTTTTCGGTCAGTGTGCCGATATGGAGAAAATTATGGCGATTGCAAAAGAACATGATCTCTTTGTAATTGAAGATGCAGCCCAGGCTACAGGGGCTGATTATATTTTCAGCGATGGCTCGGTTAAGAAGGCAGGAACAATTGGTCATATCGGCACGACTTCCTTCTTTCCTTCCAAAAATCTTGGTTGTTATGGTGACGGAGGAGCTCTCTATACCAATAATGAAATCCTTGCCATGAAACTCAGAAGCATTGCCAACCATGGCATGAAAGAAAGATACCATTATTCTGATATAGGTGTCAATTCAAGGCTTGATACGCTGCAGGCAGCAATTCTGAGAGTCAAGCTGAAATATCTTTCCGGGTTCAATGCTGCAAGGAAAAATGCAGCAGAATTTTATGATGAAGCATTTGCAGGTTGCCTGTCACTTATCCTGCCTGAAAGAGCAGCCTATTCAACGCATATATTTCACCAGTACACACTTAGAGTAAGAAATGGAAAACGTGATGAACTGAAGAAATACCTTGAATCACTCAAAATCCCTGCAATGATTTATTACCCCGGTCCCCTTCATTTGCAGGAGGCCTACAGAAAGCCGGGATATGATGAAACCGATTTTCCTGTCACCACTGCCTTGTGCAAAGAGGTACTGTCACTGCCGATGCACCCCGAAATGGAACAGGAACAGCTTGACTTTATTACCTCCAGTATCATAAAATTCTTTGATAAAACAGCCTGATGGAAATGGAATATTTTGCTCATGAGACGGCCGTAATTGATGATGGCTGCAAAATCGGAAAAGGAACGAAAATATGGCATTTCAGTCATATTATGAAGGATTCAGAAATTGGTGAAAACTGCAACATAGGTCAGAATGTTGTTATTTCACCCGGGGTCAGGCTCGGAAAAAATGTCAAGGTCCAGAATAATGTTTCGATCTATACAGGAGTGATATGTGAGGATGATGTATTCCTTGGTCCTTCAATGGTTTTTACCAATATAATTAATCCCAGAAGCGCAATAATCAGGAAAGAACAGTACGCCAAAACTATTGTGGAAAAGGGAGCTTCAATTGGCGCAAATGCAACAATAGTATGTGGCAATAGAATAGGAACTTTCTCATTTATCGGAGCCGGAGCTGTTGTGACAAAAGAGGTTAAGCCTTATGCTCTTGTTGTTGGTAATCCTGCACGCCAGACAGGCTGGATGAGCGAATACGGCCATAAACTTGCATTCGGCAATAATGGAATCGCTACTTGCCCGGAAAGCGGAGAGAGATACAGGCTTGAAGATGGCAAGGTTTATAAAATTAATCCGTAGTTTTACATCCCTGATAAGAGATTTTCCTTATGAATGCAGCTTCTAAGAATTTTGGAATTATTGGTGTTGCCGGATATATTGCCGTCAGGCACCTTCATGCAATAAAGGAAACCGGCAATAACCTTCTTGCAAGCCTGGATAAGTTTGACAGCGTGGGCCGCATCGACAGTTATTTCCCGGAAAGCGATTTTTTTGTTGAATTTGAAAGATTCGACAGGCATATTGATAAACTCAAAAGGACAGGCACAAAGATTGACTATGTAAGCATTTGTTCCCCAAACTACCTGCATGATTCACATATCCGTTTTGCTTTACGGCATCATGCTGATGCGATCTGTGAAAAACCTATTGTGCTAAATCCATGGAATATTGATGCTTTGCAGGAAATTGAGAAAGAAACGGGAAATAAAATATATACGGTCCTTCAGCTACGTCTTCATCCGAAAATTGTTGAGCTTAGAGACAGGATTAAAAAGGGTCCCGCAGGAAAAGTATATGATATTGATATGTCATATATAACCAGCCGTGGGAACTGGTACAATATCTCATGGAAGGGAGATATCCAGAAATCGGGAGGAGTTGCTACAAACATAGGAATACATTTTTTCGATATGCTGTCATGGATTTTCGGAAATACAAAATCCAATCTGGTGCATATCTCGGAAAAGAACAGGTCAGCCGGGTTTCTTGAACTGGAAAATGCAAGGGTAAGATGGTTCCTGAGCCTCGATTACAATGACATCCCCGATGATGTAAAAAAATCAGGGAAAAGAACTTACAGGTCAATTACTGTTGACGGTGAAGAGATTGAATTCAGTGAAGGTTTTACTGATCTCCATACCCAGACTTACAGGGAGATTCTCGAAGGAAGAGGTTTCGGAATAAGTGAAGCCAGACAATCAGTGGAAACTGTTTATACAATAAGAAATTCAAAACCTGCAGGATTGCAGGGGAATTACCATCCAATATTAAAAAAAGTGTTATGATTTTTGAACAACTACTTAAAAAGGAGACCAAACTGTCCTTAATAGGCCTTGGCTATGTAGGATTGCCAATTGCCCTCGAATTTGCAAAAAAAATAAAGGTTGTCGGATTTGACATCAAACCCGAGAGGGTTGAACTAATGAAAAAAGGCATTGATCCCAGCAATGAGCTAACTTCAGAGGCTTTCAGGGATACTGATATCCTGCTCACCAGCAATCCTGAAGACCTGCGTTCCGCATCATTTCATATAATAGCCGTTCCCACTCCTACAACAAAAACAAATCTGCCCGATCTTACTCCTGTTATTAAAGCATCTGAAACCGTGGGAAAGGTTCTGAAAAAGGGTGATTATGTAGTATACGAATCAACTGTTTACCCGGGCTGTACCGAGGAAGATTGTGTTCCGGTGCTGGAGAGATTTTCAGGATTGAAATATATAAGAGATTTCAAAGTTGGATTCTCACCTGAAAGGATCAACCCGGGGGATCATAATCATACTCTGACAAAAATTGTTAAAGTTACCAGCGGATGTGATGAGGAATCAGCCGATAATATTACAAAAGTGTATGAAATGATAATCACAGCGGGTGTTCATAAAGCAAGCTCAATAAAAGTGGCTGAAGCAGCAAAGATTATTGAAAACACACAGCGCGATATCAATATTGCCTTCATGAATGAGCTCTCAATTATCTTCAACAAAATGGGGATCAACACATTCGAGGTTCTTGAAGCTGCCGGTACCAAATGGAACTTCCTGAAATTTTTCCCGGGACTTGTCGGAGGACATTGTATAGGGGTTGATCCGTATTATCTCTCATATAAGGCAAAAGCGCTTGGGTATCATCCCCAGATGATAGATTCAGGCAGATTCATTAATGACAGCATGGGAAGATATATTGGCAAGCAGACTGTAAAAAAAATAGTCCATGCCGGTAAGGGACTCAAAGATTCACGGGTTCTCATTATGGGTATTACATTCAAGGAGAATGTCACAGATATCCGCAATTCAAAGGTGATTGATGTTATTAGTGAACTGGATGATTTCGGGATAAAGTTTGATATTATTGACCCGGGAGCCTCAAAACATGAAGTTAAGGAGGAGTACGGAATTGACCTTAAAGAAAAACCATCAGGGAAATATGATGCTGTGATTCTGGCAGTAAGCCATAATGAATACATGAATCTGGATGAATCATTCTTCTCGTCATTATTGAACAAGGACGGGATAGTTGTTGATGTTAAAGGTATCCTTCGTGGAAAGATACATAATCATACTTATTGGAGCTTATAGATTAAAATGAAAAAGAAAATACTGGTAACCGGTGGTACAGGTTATATTGGTTCGCACACTGCAGTTGAACTAATCAATGAAGGATTTGAAGTCGTCATAATTGATAACCTGTATAATTCCGAAATAGAAGTCATTGAGAGAATCGAAAAAATAACAGGAACAAAACCTGGTTTTGAGGTTCTGGACATCTGTGACAATGAAAAACTTACTGACTTCTTCAGCAGGAATAAGAATATCTCTGCAATTATTCATTTTGCAGCATATAAGGCAGTGGGTGAATCTGTCCGAAAACCTCTCGAATATTACAGGAATAATCTTGTTTCTCTTATCAATCTTATGGAGGCTATGAAGAAATTCATGGTCTCCAATCTTGTATTCTCATCGTCCTGCACTGTTTATGGTCAGCCAGAGAAGCTTCCCGTTACAGAAGATGCACCACTTCAACCGGCGACGTCTCCATATGGCAATACCAAGCAGGTTGGTGAAGCAATTATCAGGGATACTGTAAGCTCGGATGAAAACATCAGAGCTATTGCCCTGCGATATTTCAATCCGATAGGGGCTCATCCTTCTGCACTTATCGGTGAATTGCCAAGGGGAATACCTGAAAACCTTGTCCCGTATATAACGCAGACAGCTCACGGCCTCAGAGATGAGCTTAAAGTATTTGGTAATGATTACGATACTCCTGACGGATATTGCATCAGGGACTATCTGCATGTTGTTGATCTGGCAAAGGCTCATGTTGTAGCAGTTAAAAGACTGACAGACGGGAAAAATAAATCGGGGTATGAGGTTTTTAACCTCGGAACCGGACAGGGAGTGTCTGTACTTGAAGCTATCCAGGCTTTTGAACGCGCCACAGGTGTAAAGGTAAAATACAGAGTCGTTGACAGAAGACCCGGAGATATTGAAAAAATATGGGCCGATCCCTCTTATGCAAACATTGAACTTGGGTGGAAAACAATCAGTACTCTTGATCAGGCAATGAAAACCGCATGGGACTGGGAGAATCAAATCAGAAAAAAATAGTACTGGTATGAAGAAGAAAATACTTATTACCGGAGGAGCCGGATTTATAGGTTCACATGTGGTCAGGAGGTTTGTAAAGAACTACCCGGAATATCTTGTTGTAAATGCTGATAAGCTTACCTATGCAGGTAACCTTGAGAATATTACTGATATTGAATCATCGGTGAATTACAGGTTTGAAAAAATTGATATCGTCAATAAGCAGGCTGTACTTGATCTCTTTGAAAAATACAATTTTGACGGGGTGATTCATCTTGCAGCTGAATCGCATGTTGACCGCTCCATTACCGGACCTGATGAATTTGTTTTTACAAATATCATAGGTACGGTTAATCTGCTGAATGCAGCCCGCCTGCACTGGAAAGATAATCCTGAAGGTAAACTATTCTATCATATATCAACCGATGAAGTTTATGGATCACTTGGAAAAGAAGGATTCTTCACTGAAGAGACATCATATGATCCGAGAAGCCCATATTCCGCATCCAAAGCCAGCTCCGATCATCTTGTAAGAGCCTGGCATCATACATTCGGACTTCCTGTAGTTATATCGAATTGTTCAAATAATTATGGTCCGAACCAGTTCCCTGAGAAACTTATTCCCCTTGCCATAAATAACATTAAGAACAGTAAACCAATACCTGTTTACGGCAAAGGAGAGAATATCCGTGACTGGCTTTTTGTTGAGGATCATGCAATTGCAATCGATATGATCTTCCACAGGGGTAAGGTGGGTGATACTTATAATATCGGTGGAAACAATGAATGGAAAAACATAGACCTTATCAGGTTGCTTTGCAGTATTATGGACAAAAAGTTAAACCGCGAACCAGGCACTTCAGAAGAACTTATAACCTATGTTAAGGATCGCCCCGGACATGATATGAGGTATGCTATTGATTCGTCAAAACTTCAGAATGAACTCGGCTGGTCTCCTATTCCTGAATTCTCAGCCGGACTGGAAAAAACTGTTGACTGGTATCTTTCAAACACGAGGTGGCTGGAAAGGATCCTTTCGGGTGAATATGAAAAATACTATGATATGATGTATTCCGGCAGATAATAGATCAGGTTTAAAACCTGGTAATAGTCATCTCAAGTCTTGCAGGTGACTTGCTTTCATTCGCTTTAAAAACAGCATTTTTAATTTCATCTGAACTCTGGAACACCTCCAGTTCAGGCTTTAAAATTCCTTCCTTATCATTAAAATATTCCTGAATGAAATTGGAAATATTGAATTTATACCGGTTATTGGCAGTATCGAGTTTCCCGCCAAAATATTCATGGTAATCATCTATAAAATAGTCAGGTATCAATTGTTTGACACCAGACTTGTTATAATATCTCAGATAGATGTTATCCGGCAGAGTTGCATCTGAATAATACTCTCCGTCATAGTGAACAGGCATAAAGAGAGTAGCCCTGTTAATTGCCGTCTTGCTTCTGGAAGTATCATTCTTCATATCCTCCAGCCCGTGAATAATCAGTTTTGTATAAACCCCATTCATCCCCTGAACATAAGAGAGTGTGTCAAGAACTGGCTGATTCACTATATCACTGAAATCCTTATCGGGGCTTGCTGTAGAGAAATTGTGATTTACCCTTGAATAGCAGGCGTTTCTTTTTGTAGGATCAAGAAGAAATCTGAAACTGGATCTTTCAGAAGTGCTTTCCTGGTTATGCATATAAACTATAAAATAATCACTGTAATCTCCCAGTAAAGAAGCTTGTGTAACATCAATTCCGATTAGGAGAGGATTTGATTCAGACGCTGAAAGAATACGCAGGTAAACTCCTTTGAAATAATTCCTGAAATCTTCACTGCTTGGGCTGTAAAAGAGTTTTTCCTGATCCCTTATAAGATACTCTCCAAATGAAGGGGGAAGATTTATGTTTACAACATTTACTGTATCTGTCCTTAGTTCAGGTAAATCAACTGTAATGCCATAAGCTGTGGTATCAACCGGCGTATTGGAATAATATGCTGAATCTCCATAAAGCATATCCGCCACCTCGGTAATCCTGAGCTGCTTGACTGATCCTCCGGAGCCTGATACAGACAGTATCCTGAGAACAAGTTTGACAGAATCGACATTGTAATCCCCTTTAATCCATTCTCTTTCAAGCCTGACCTGAGAAATGAACTCACTCGTTACAGTACCGAAATAGGGATCATAATTTGTTCCGATATATGGTGCTGTCTGTGCTTCAGTTCTGAGCGGGTAATCATATTTCGTATAGGAAAGGATATTGAAAGTGTCGGTTGATACAACAGATACAAAATCAGTGCTGGGAAGAATCCCCTTTCCTATAAATGTCGGATCTTCTTCACAGGATGATAACCAAAGCACTCCTGTAACCAACAGGGTTAGACTGAAAGTTCTGAATGAAAAAATACCAATAATAAATTGTGAAATATTGTCAGATCTATGATAGTAGCTTGTCATAAAACTCATTATAGGCATCAATATATTGTGACTCATCCTTGTATGCAAGAACCGGCTTGTTTATTGTTTTAACATGCTTTGCCAGTTCTTCATTTACCTCCTCGCTTCCGATAATGATCCCGTCAGAATATTTAATAGCCAGTTTTGAAACATTTACAAAGTCAGGCTTTTTAACCATTTTAAGATTTTCACCGTCTATCCCGTCGAAACGCAGTTTATCAGCGAACGTTGATCTAAACGGTGTTTTGAAATCATTATTATATATAGAATAGATTATTTTATAATTATGGAAGAGCGGATCATCATGATATACACTACGAAGATATACAGGTACAAGTGATGCCATCCATCCATGACAGTGAACAATATCAGGTGCCCATCTCAGCTTTTTTACTGTTTCAATTACTCCGCGGGCAAAAAACAGGGCTCGTTCATCATTGTCCTCAAACTCCTTTCCTGATGAATCACTCACAATATGCTTACGTTGAAAATAGTCATCATTGTCAATAAAATAAACCTGCATACGGGCAGACTGGATTGATGCAACTTTAATAATCAGTGGGTGATCGGTATCATCGATTATAAGATTCATTCCTGAAAGACGGATAACTTCGTGAAGCTGATTCCTTCTTTCATTAATACACCCGTACCGTGGCATAAATGTCCGGATCTCCTTCCCTTTCTCCTGAATCCCCTGTGGAAGATATCTTCCGATCTTTGACAACTTTGTCTCACCAAGGTACGGAGTAATCTCCTGTGAAATGAATAATACCTTCTTGCTTTCCATTTATCTCCCTCGATAACCAGCCCGATTTAAGGTGCAAAGATAATAATAAAAAATGAATTAATATCAAAGCCTTTTTTGTATAATGTCATCTATCAGAAGTTTATACTATTCATTGATGGCCATTCTGATATTTTTCATTTAGGTTTGTAAAAAAAACACATGAAGGTAATAAGTACTATTAATGAGCTGCAAAGCACTTTAAAATCATTGAGTCTCTCTCCTGTAGGTTTCGTGCCTACCATGGGCGCGCTTCACGAAGGACATCTTTCGCTGGTAAGAACAGCTGCAGAACAATCCCCTGTCGTTGTTGTAAGCATTTTTGTCAATCCAACTCAGTTCAACGATAAAAACGACCTGAAGAACTATCCCAGGGATATTGCAAAGGATCTGGGCCTTCTGAAGAATATCTTACGCGAAAATGATATTGTATTCACTCCTTCTGTTGAGGAGATCTACCCTGTGGAAGACAAGCGGGTATTTAGTTTCGGTAACCTCGACCTGGTAATGGAAGCAAAGCATCGCCCGGGCCATTTTAACGGAGTGGGACAGGTTGTAAGCCGCTTATTTGATATAGTTAAACCCGATCTGGCTATTTTCGGACTAAAGGATTTTCAGCAACTGGCTGTAATAAAGGAACTCGTCAGACAAACAGGAGACAAAGTGAAGATTATTCCTCATCCGATTATCCGCGAAAAAGACGGACTGGCAATGAGCAGCAGAAACATGCTTCTGGAACCTGAAATCCGGATGAATGCTCCTTTAATTTACAAAACAATTAAGCAGGCTTCATTAATGATCAGAGAAAATGACATTCCTGAAATTCAGTTAATGGTTAAAAGGAACATTGAAAATTTAGAAAACTTTGAATTAATCTATTTTGAAATTGTGGACGATACGGAGCTGAAACCTGTAGAGAACAGGGCAGAAATGATTGCAGGGGAAAAATATTATGGATGTATTGCCGTTAAAGCAGGTAAGATCAGACTTATTGATAATATTGAAATAGGGTTGGTCTGAACAAAAAGGTTGATTACCTTTGTAGTTTATTTTATTCCGTTTCATTTACAACACCATGTTTATTGAAGTCTTAAAATCGAAAATCCATCAAGCCTCCATAACCGGGGCAAACCTGAATTACATTGGAAGCATCACCATAGATGAAGATCTGATGGATGCTGCCCGTCTTATTGAAAATGAAAAAGTACATGTACTCAATCTCAATAACGGAGAAAGAATTGAAACATATGTAATAAAAGGCAACAGAGGTTCAGGTGAGATTTGTCTGAATGGAGCTGCCGCAAGAAAAGTAATTGTTGGTGATATTATTATAATAATGTCTTTTGCAATGATGAATTCAGAAGAGGCTAAACTATTTAAACCAACAATTGTTTTTCCTGATACTAACACGAACAAACTGATCTGATCTTGAGAAAAAACATCCTGCAGACACTTAAGTTCATTGCTTTTCTTGTTGTCGGAGTGGCTCTGATGTGGCTTGCATTCCGGTCAGTGAATTTCAATAAACTTGTGGCAGAACTCAGGGTAGCTGACTATTCATGGCTCCTCCTGTCTGTATTCTTTGGGTTTGTTGCTTTTGTCAGCAGGGCAAGACGATGGGTACTGCTTATAAATCCCCTTGGGCACCACCCATCTCTGATGAATTCTTTCTATGCATTAATGACTGGTTATCTTGCAAACCTTGCTCTTCCCAGGATTGGGGAAATAACAAGATGCGTTGCTCTGGGGAGAAAAGAAAAAATTCCTGTCGATCAGCTGATTGGCACTGTAGTGATTGAAAGAACTATCGACTTTATTTCACTGCTGATCATTATGATTACATTGATTTTTACCAGCAGCAGTGATATAGGAATTTTCATGAAGGAGAGTATACTCGTGCCTATTGAACAGAATGTAATTGCTGTTTTTGGCTCAACATGGATTCTTTGGGCCACCCTTTTTGTTTTAGGATCAGTGTCCCTCGGGTTTATTATTGGTTACAGGCATAGTCTCAGAAAGATCCGGTTTTTTGCCAAAATGTTCGATCTGGCAAAAGGCGTAATAAACGGACTTAAAACAATCACCAATCTTAAGCATAAATGGGAGTTTGTCTTTCATACAGTATTTATCTGGCTTAACTATGCACTGATGACCTGGGTTGTTGTCTTCTCCCTTGAAGTAACTTCCGGCATTACATTCGGAAACAGCATTTTTCTGCTGGTGATTGGTGGACTGGCCATGTCAGCTCCGGTACAAAGCGGGCTGGGGGCCTTTCATTATATAATATCCAGAGGATTGCTTATTGTACATGATATCCCTCTTGAAGACGGGCTGGTATACGCACTTCTGACACATGAATCCCAGCTCATATTTGTTGTGCTTATCGGTGCCTTCTCTTTTTTCATGATATTCAGAAAACGCTCTAAAGAGGACAATGGCTAAGAACAAGACAGTTTTTGTCTGCCAGAACTGCGGGGCTGAATCTCCCAAATGGATTGGCAGATGTCCTTCCTGCAAGGAATGGAACAGCTATCACGAAGAGATAGTTCAGGGCTCTGGTTCCCGCGATACATCTTTTATTGTAACACAGGAAAAAAGAAAACCTGAAAGACTCGACGATATTAAATCCGATGAATTCAGCCGCAACAAATCAGGAATATCAGAACTCGACCGTATACTTGGTGGTGGAATTGTATCCGGTTCCCTTATTCTACTCGGAGGAGAACCGGGGGTTGGCAAATCAACACTTGCCCTTCAGATAGCACTTGCCCTGAAGGATAAACGGATTCTGTACGTTTCCGGCGAAGAGAGTGAAGAGCAGATCAGTCTGAGGGCAAAAAGAATGAAGCATTCAAACCCTGAATGTTATATCTTAAGTGAAACAGAACTCGAAAGGATTCTGGTTCATGCTGAAAATCTTAAACCGGGACTGATTATAATCGATTCTGTCCAGACTATCAGCACATCAGCACTGGAATCCTCTGCCGGAACTGTATCTCAGGTAAGAGAATGTGCTGCACAGCTTCTCAAATATTCGAAAATAACAAGGATCCCTGTATTTCTTATCGGACATATTACCAAGGACGGAACACTTGCAGGGCCGAAAGTCCTTGAACATATTGTGGATGTTGTACTCTATTTCGAAGGCGACAACAATTACGTTTACCGGATTTTAAGATCAGTGAAGAACAGATTCGGATCAACCTCTGAAATAGGTATTTTTGAAATGGTGGAAAGAGGATTGCGGGAGGTATCAAATCCGTCAGAATTATTTATCAACCAGCACGATGAAGCTTTGAGCGGTATTTCAATTGCTGCAACGGTAGACGGTCTTCGTCCTTTCCTTATCGAAACGCAGGCGCTAGTAAGCTCTGCAGTGTATGGAACTCCTCAGCGAAGTTCGACAGGATTTGACATTCGAAGACTTAATATGTTATTGGCAGTGCTGGAGAAAAGAGCCGGATTCAAGCTTGGCGTAAAAGATGTCTTTCTGAATATTGCAGGAGGAATAAAAGTAAGTGACCCTGCTATGGATATGGCGATTTTAAGTTCTGTTCTCTCTTCAAATCTGGATATACCGATTGGCCGTGAGGTATGCTTCGCTGGAGAAGCCGGACTTTCCGGAGAAATAAGACCTGTGTCAAGGATTGAACAGCGGATCAGGGAAGCCTCAAAGATGGGATTCACAAAAATTTATATCTCCAAATATCACAGGAATATCTCCTCAGAAGGAATGAATATAGAAGTAATTTCTGTGGGGAAAATCGAACACCTTGTAAGATCCTTGTTTTCTTAGATGGGCGCAAGGCTCAGGACGCAGGACGCAGGGAAGAAATGCCTTGCAGCTTAGTGTTGAAAAAGACTCATTAAGTGATTTCCGGTTGCCGGTTGCCGGTTGCCGGTTGCCGGTCGCCGTTAGCCGGTTGCCGGTTTAATATCTGTACCGTCTTGCATTTTCACGACGTGAATTCTGCTTCTTGACCTTTTCACAGTCAAGTTCCCAGTGGAAATCGGCAGGTTTTTCAAACTCATCAGTTTCCATAATGCCAAACTGAGGATCAGAATATACTTTCTTCAGGAAGATGGCAAATACGGGAAGTGCCATATTGGCGCCCTGTCCCTCTCCGAGTGTTTCAAAATGAATAGCCTGGTCTTCCCAACCGCTCCATACTCCTCCTACCAGGTTTGGTGTCACTCCTATAAACCAACCGTTTGAATGGTTCTGTGTCGTACCGGTTTTCCCTCCTATCTGGTTCATAAGGTTATATGGCTCCACCCGCATTCTTCTTCCTGAACCCGTGAGCACAACATTCTGGAGAAGATTAATCATGAGGTATGCATGTTCTTCACTCAATACCTCTTCAATTTTTGGAGTAAATCTTGAAATTACATTCCCGTTCTTATCTTCAATCCTGGTAACATACATGGGGCGGGTATATACTCCCTTATTTACATATGTACCATAGGCACCAACCATCTCTTCAAGCTTAATGTCGGAAGTTCCAAGGAATATTGAAGGAACAGGATCAATGAAACTCCGGATCCCCATTTTTTGCATCAGGTCAGTTACCGCAGTTGGTTTGAACTGCTGCATGAGCCATGCTGAAATATAGTTCTCCGACTGGGCCAGACCCCATTTTAATGTAACCATACGTCCGTGATATTCTTTGGGTCCTGAGCTTTTTGGTGTCCATGTGGAATCGTTTACATCAAATGAACGGGGAACATTTTCAACTTCATAACATGGAGAATAGCCATTCTGCATTGCAATTGTATAAAGGAATGGTTTGATGGTACTCCCTACCTGCTTACGCTGTTGTGTAACCGCATCATATTTAAAATATCTGAAATCAGGACCTCCCACATACGCTTTTACATAGCCGGTATGAGGATCTTCAACCATAAATGCTGATCGGACAAAAAACTTGTAATATCTGACTGAATCAAGAGGGGTCATTACAGTATCTATTTCTCCCTTCCATGAAAAAACTTTCATCTTAACAGGGGTATTAAAAGAGATCATTATTGAATCTTCAGATATACCTGCCCTCCACATTGACCCGTATCGTTCGGTCCTGATGATAGATTGCTTCATAATCTCATCTATCTCTTTTTTCGTGACGTCATCCGAATAAGGCGGATTCTTAAATCCTTTAGCCCTCTTGTAAAAATCTGGTTGTATTTCTGCCGAAAGATGTTCCGTCAGGGCTTCTTCAGCATATTTCTGCATCCTGGAATTAATAGTAGTATAGATCTTCAGCCCGTCCTTATAAATATTATAGGTTGTACCATCAGGCTTCAGATTTTTATTACACCAGCCATAGAGCTGATTATTCTGCCACTCCCATAAAGCATCATCATAGGAGGACTGATTCTGGTATTTCAGGCGGTCAGGCTCCGGTCTCCGCATCAGAAACCTTATATATTCCCGCAGGTAGGTGGCAAGACCAGTATTATGATCTTCAACCTTGAATCTGGAGTCTATTGGAAGTTTAATAACAGAATCAGCAACAGACTGAGTGATATAGCCATATTTAGCCATCTGGGAAATAACAACATTTCTCCTTTCCAGCATGAGGTCATAATTCCTCACCGGATTATATAATGCGGAATTCTTCAGCATTCCTACCAGTACTGCTGCCTGCTGAAGATTAAGTGAGTCGGGTGTAGTATTGAAATATACTTTTGCCGCCGATCTTATCCCTATTGCGTTGTACAGAAAGTCAAATTTATTAAGATACATTGCAATAATCTCCTCCTTGGTGTAGAAACGCTCAAGCTTGACAGCTGTCTGCCACTCCTTGAATTTGGATACCCCCAGCTTCACTATTCTCATTACTGCTGAGGTACGTGCAGTATCACGGGGATATAATTGCTTTGCCAACTGCTGTGATATAGTGCTCCCGCCTCCGGTATTCTGCCCGAGAAGAACAGATTTTATTACAGCTCTTCCGAGCCCCCTTATATCTATCCCTGAGTGTCTGTAATAACGTATATCTTCAGTAGCAATAAGAGCATCGGTCAGCCAGGGTGAGAGATCTTTATATTCGGTCCATGTAAGATTTTCAATGCTGATCTTTCCAAGCAATACTCCATCCTCAGAATATACCTCAGCTGCAAGCCAGTATTCGGGATTCTCAAGTTCCCTGAATGATGGCATAGGTCCGAGCTTTTCCCTGGATATTAGAATGAACAGAAGTATTATAAATGCAATAGGTAATATGAACAGTGTCCAGAACCAAATCAGATATTTTGTGTTATCTGTAAAGCGTAACATTAGCGCCTGATGTTTGCGCCAAAAATAGTAAATAATAAAGAATCTTACAGGTTTATTTTGAAGATTGCCACCTAATTGATTTACTTTGTCGTGTTTTTTACAGAATTAATCTTACCTGGAAATGATCGAAAATCTTGTTATTGTTGAGTCCCCTGCGAAAGCTAAAACCATTGAAAAATTCCTGGGAAAAGATTTCCGCGTAATTTCAAGTTTCGGGCATATTAGAGATCTTGCAAAAAAGAATCTCGGTATTGATATTGAAAACAATTTCAGTCCCACCTATGAAATTCCAAAGGATAAAACCAAAATTGTAAATGAGCTTAGAAAGGTTGCAGCTGAGTCCAAAAATATATGGATAGCATCTGATGAAGACCGTGAAGGAGAAGCCATAGCATGGCATCTGGTCAGTGTCCTGGATCTTGATCTGAAAAACACTAAAAGAATTGTTTTCCATGAAATAACAAAGGAGGCAATTGCTGCTGCTATCCAGAATCCACGTCAGGTTGACATGAACCTTGTGAATTCTCAGCAGGCAAGACGTATCCTCGACAGGCTTGTTGGTTTTGAGATATCACCCGTCCTGTGGAAAAAGGTTCAGCCCTCACTCTCTGCAGGCAGGGTTCAGTCTGTTGCAGTAAGACTGATAGTTGAAAGGGAAAGGGAAATTATCACATTTGAAACAGAATCTTCTTACCGTATCTCGGCAATTTTTGAGATAAGCTCCGGGGGTTCAGGTAATGTTATTATCAAGGCAGAAGCTTCGAAAAGATTTACTGATGTAAAGGAAGCCCAGAAGTTCATTGAGCTTTGCAAAGATTCGCTATTTTCTGTCGGTAATATAACTGTAAAACCTGGTTCAAGATCACCTGCACCTCCTTTTACTACCTCCACCCTGCAACAGGAAGCATACAGGAAGCTCGGTTTTTCAGTGGCACAAACTATGGCTGTGGCGCAGAAGCTATATGAAGCCGGTAGGATAACATATATGAGGACAGATTCTACAAACCTGTCGAAACTGGCTCTTGTCAAATCGAGGGAAATGATTGTATCTGAATTCGGTGAAAAATATTCAAAGACCAGACAGTTCAAAACCAGGTCAAAAGGAGCCCAGGAGGCGCATGAAGCTATAAGGCCTGCTTATCTTGATCATTCTGCCACAACAGGTACCTTAAATGAGAAGAAGCTTTATGAACTGATCTGGAAAAGAACGGTAGCCTCACAGATGGCCGATGCAGAAATTGAAAAGACAACAATTTCAATAGATATGAATAACTCGCCTGTTACATTCCAGGCTAACGGCGAGGTGATAAAATTTGACGGATTCCTGAGGGTATATACGGAATCAAGTGACCAGGAGAACGGTGATGAGGAAAGATATGTAATACCACCTGTCAGAAAAGGAATGCCTCTCCTATATAATAATATAACAGCAACACAGAGATTCACAACACCTCCACCCCGGTATACAGAAGCCAGTCTTGTGAAGAAGCTTGAGGAGCTCGGAATCGGAAGGCCGTCAACATATGCTCCAACAATTTCCACAATCCAGAACAGGGGGTATGTATCCAGGGAGGACAGGCCGGGAGAAAAACGTAATATTCAGATTATTTCTCTTTCTAAAGGAAAAATTACATCATCAGTAAAGTCTGAGATTACCGGAAAGGAAAAATCAAAGCTGTTTCCACAGGATATAGGAATGATAGTAAATGATTTTCTGCTTGAGAATTTTTCAGATATTGTTGATTACCATTTTACTGCAGAAGTTGAAGAACAGTTTGACGAGATTGCGGAAGGTAAACTCAAATGGACCGGGATGATTGACAAATTCTACAGGCCATTTCATAAAACAGTAACCAGCACACTTGAAAAGAAAGAGAGAAAGACCGGGATCAGGCTGCTGGGTAATCATCCTGAAACTGGAGAACCTGTAACTGTAAGAATGGGCCGGTTCGGACCGGTAGCACAGATAGGTGAATCAGGCAACGACGAAAAACCCAAGTTTGCCAGCCTGGCTAAAAACCAGCTGCTCGAAACTATTACACTTGAGGAGGCACTTAATCTGTTCCGTCTTCCCAGAACCATAGGTGAACACGAGGGTTCTGAAATAGTGGCAGGAGTTGGCCGCTTTGGTCCGTTTGTCAGATTTCAGGGAAAATTCTTTTCACTCAAAAAAGGTGTTGACGACCCTCATACTGTAACAATCGAGAGGGCATTAGAACTGATTAATGAAAAGAATGAAAATGACAAGAAGAAAGTTCTGAAGGATTTTGGTGACATAATGCTTCTGAACGGAAAGTACGGCCCATACCTTACAAAAGACAAACAAAATTTCAGACTTCCCAAGGGAACTGATGCAGAGAAGCTTTCTAAAGAAGACTGTATCAGGATAATAGAAAACAGCGATAAATCCAAAAAGAGTTCCTGATTTTATATTTATGGTAGACCTTAATGATTATTTCAATCCTGTAAGTATAGAGAGACCTGATTTTGAACATCTGACAGGTCAGGCTGTTTTTCCTCATACAATAACCATTCATACAGAAAATAATCCTATAAAGGATATCGGGAAATTCAAGATAGCTTTGCTGGGGGTACCAGAAGGTAGAAATTCTCCAGATTCAGGAACAATGAAGGGGCCTGATGCCATCAGGGCACAATTGTACAGGCTTGCCAGGATTCCGGGGAAAACGAAGATTATCGATCTTGGCAACATGAAGCAGGGAACCACTTTTAACGATACCCTGGCAGGCCTTACAGATGTTCTGTCTTTTCTGCTGAACGAAAATGTATTTCCGGTAATAACCGGAGGCAGCAGTGCAATAATTCCTGCACTCGACAGGGCTCTGTCGGGTCAGAAAAAGAAATATACCCTTGCTGCAGTTGATTCAAGGATTGATTACAGTCACGAAAAGAAAGTACCTGACTCCTTTAATTATCTGAATTCAATTATTAATAATCACAAAAGTAATTTCAGCCACTATATTAATATAGGTTATCAGACTTACCTGAACGATCAGCAGGTATTAAACCGTTTCCTGAAGAGGCGATCAGAGCTTATCAGGATAGGTGATGTAAGGCAGGCAATATACCTGACTGAACCTCTTCTTAGGGATTCGGATATTGCAATCTTTGATATATCGGCTGTCAGGCAATCGGATGCTCCTGGTACCATAAGTCCGTCTCCTAACGGATTTTATGGTGAGGAGATATGCCTTCTTTCAAGATACTCCGGAATATCCGACAAACTAAAAATATTCGGACTTTTTGAGGTCAGCCCCGACCTGGATATACGTAATCAGACGGCTGGCCTTGCTGCACAGATAATCTGGTTTTTTCTTGAAGGATTCTCCCAGAAACAGTATGAGACTCCGGTTATCGGCCTGGGCAATGCAGGAAGATTTACTAAATATCATGTAAGGGTAACCGACCTGGAAGATGACCTGATCTTTGTAAAGAGTAATCTCACTGACAGATGGTGGATGGAGATAACTATGGAAAAGGATCAGAATACTTACATTGCATGCTCCCATGATGATTATCTGAGGGCTAACCGTAATGAAGTTCCCGACAGGTGGGTGAGGGCTGTTGAGCGTTTAAAAACCTGAATATTAACCCGCACAATAATTTACTCTTTTTTCTGTTCATAATACTGATCAGAATCCCTCGTCACTACGGATTATCAGTTGATCAAATAATTTTAGTGAAATTTGTTTACGAACAGGATTTTTATTTATTTTACTGGTTCAACCAATGTGAAGTGCAAGCTCAGAAAATGTAATGAAAAAAATATCAGGAATAATTCTTTTTTTGATCATTACAATGAATGCCGGATTCTCTCAACAGGATCCGCTTTCAAGTCATTATATGTTTAATACTCTGACATATAATCCAGGTGTTGCAGGAATATCGGGAATGATTTGTGCTACTGCTCTTAACCGTCAGCAATGGGTGGGTTTTGAAGGAGCACCAACCACAACAATATTTAACATAAATACTCCGTTGCCATTCTTCAAGGGAAATAATGGTGCCGGATTGCTGATTGAAAGTGATAATATTGGTTTTGATAAGGATATAAATCTTTCCGGGTCCTATTCATATCATCTCAATTTAGGAACCGGAAAACTTGGAATAGGTATTAGTCTCGGCATGCTTAACAAAAAGCTTGAACCAACATGGGAAATTCCCTCCGGCGATATTCATACACCCGCTTCCGGCGACCCTTTAATACCTGAAAACAAAGAGAGTTTTGTGGCATTCGATGCCGGTCTTGGATTATATTACAATGCCGATAGGTATTATGCTGCTCTTTCGGTTACACATATCAACCAGCCTAAAATTAAATTTACCAAGGGTATGCCTTATGTCAGCAGGCACTACTACCTGACATCGGGATATACACTGCAGCTCAGAAATCCGTCTTTTGAGCTGATCCCCTCAGTATTCGCATTCAGTGATGGCAAGATCATTCAATTAACAATAAACTCATTGCTGCGTTACAATAAAAAATTGTGGGGAGGCGTTTCCTACAGAGCCGGGGATGCCCTGATAGGGATGATAGGACTGGAACTTTATAACGGTCTGAGGCTCGGATATGCTTATGATTTCACGGTTTCCGATATGACAAAAAGCAACAGTGGAACACATGAATTTATGGTCAATTATTGTTTTGATCTGAACCTGGGCAAAAGCCCGATGAAATATAAAAGTATCAGATTTTTATGATTATTAAAAAAAAATAACTTACTTGCATTATAAAATATATTCGTATATGAAAAAGGTGACTCTATCTGCTCTGATCGTAATAATTCTGTTATCTGGTTGCGGGTCGTCGGGTACCGGAGAACTAACAGGTGTGCAAGGGCGGAAAAAATTCTTTGAGCCTGAACCACTGGAAATGGCATTTATTCCTGCCGGTAATTTTATTATGGGACCCAGCGATCAGGATGCTGTTTTCGCAATGAACAGTCTTTCAAAGTCAGTTACAGTTGATGCATTCTGGATGGATCAGACCGAAATTACAAATAATAAATATCGTCAGTTTGTATACTGGGTGCGCGATTCAATTCTTCGTACCAAGCTTGGAAATGCCGGTATTGCCGACAGGGAATATTTTATGGTTGATGAGGAAGGTAATGTTATTGAACCAAATATTATCAACTGGGAAGAGAAGATAGATCCTGAAGAAGAGACAACAAAAGCTACTCTTGAAGAGATGTATTACCCGCCTGAAGAGAGATTCAACGGGAAAAAAGAAGTGGATGTAAGAAAACTCATTTATTCCTACTTCTGGGTTGATTACCAGTCAGCTGCAAAATCCAGGTATGTATATGACAACTTTGAGAAGACCACAGGAAAATACCAGGGTCAGATTACAAATCTTGACGGAACTACCAGCGAAATCAAAGACCGCTCATCATTCATAAAGCATAATTACATAAACGTATATCCTGATACACTCTGCTGGATCAGGGATTTTACCTATTCATTCAATGATCCTCAGGCCTCACTTTATTTCTGGCATCCATCATATGATGACTATCCGGTTGTAGGTGTAACATGGGTTCAGGCAACTGCATTCAGTATCTGGAGAACAGATTACATGAACAATGCATTGAGGAAGAGCGGTATTCCTGATGTCCATAACTACAGGCTTCCTCTTGAGACAGAATGGGAATATGCAGCCAGAGGCGGACTTGACCTCTCAATGTACCCCTGGGGAGGACCATACACCCGTAACTACAAAGGCTGTTTCCTTGCAAACTTCAAACCACTAAGAGGAAATTATGTTGATGACGGAAATGTTTATGCAGGTAAGGTAGGTTCATATGAACCAAATGAATATGGACTTTATGATATGGCAGGAAATATTGCTGAATGGACATGCTGTGCTTATCATCCGTCAGCATATATCTTCCAGCACGATCTTCAGCCTAACTATGAATATAATGCAAAACCGCAGGATCCTCCTGTTATGAAAAGGAAGGTTATCCGTGGCGGCTCATGGAAGGATATTGCATATTTCCTTCAGACCAGTTCAAGAGATTATGAATATCAGGATACAACCAAACCATATGTTGGATTCCGTAACGTAAGATCTTATATCGGAGTAAATTAATATTTGAAATAACCCTAAAATCATCAGCTATATGAGCCTAGCAGAATTAGTACAAAGCAGCGGATGGAAAAATTTCATCGCAAAACTATACGGTTTGGGAGCTTCCGTCGTTATCGTTGGTGCATTGTTTAAAATACAGCACTGGCCACTTGCAGGAACCATGCTTACAATCGGTCTTCTAACTGAGGCAGTTATCTTTTTCTTCTCAGCCTTTGAGCCTCTTCATGAAGAAATTGACTGGTCCCTTGTCTATCCGGAACTCGCAGGAATTCCTGAAGATGAAACCGGCGAAGTTAAAGCTGCTCATGGAGATAAGCATCATGGAGCTGTATCTGCCGGAGGCGGAGGTGGTTATGGTGGCGGAGCAGGTGCTGTTGCTCTGGCAAAATTCGATGAAATGCTGGAAAAAGCAGAGATATCACCGGACCTCTTTCAGAAACTGGGCGTCGGGATGAAAAAACTCAGCGAAACAACAGCCAACATGAATGCAATGGGAGATGTCACTGCTGCATCAACTAAATATATGGGTACCATCAATACCGCTAATGATTCACTATCAAAACTTGCTGAGTCATATCAGGCTACAACAAAAGTCATTAATGAAACAGGATCAACATACAAAAATATGGCTGACTCCCTTTCAGTGATTGAAGTAGGTGGAAAATCATACCAGCAGCAGCTTGAAGTCCTTAATAAAAATCTTTCAGCCCTCAACGCAGTATATGAACTCCAGAAAAAAGGAGCTGATGAACATCTGAAAGAATCAGATACACTTTATAAAGGAATCCAGGGTCTGATGAAAGATCTTACCGATTCAGCAGGCGATACAAAAAAATACCGTGAACAGATAACAAAACTCAACGACAACCTGTCGGCATTGAATAATGTCTATGGAAATATGCTTGCCGCTATGAATGTTAAATAACATGGCTTTTTTAACTAATTAAACTTCCAAGAAAATGGGTCACGAGAAGCTATCTCCACGGCAAAAGATGATCGGTATGATGTACCTGGTGCTTACCGCCATGCTTGCACTTAACGTATCGAAGGAAGCCGTTGAAGCATTTAAAAAAGTTGATGAGGGTCTCACTCGGACAATTAAAAATTATGCCATTAAAAATGACATGATTTATAAAGAATTCGACAGAGCTGCCGCTGAGAATCCTGCTAAAGCCGGTAAATATAAATCTACTGCCCTCCAGGTTAAAGAACGAGCTGATGAAGCATTCAATTATATTCAGGGACTTAAGATTGAAATAATAAATACAGCAGAGGGACCTGAAAACTTGGCAGTCAAGGGAAATGAGGTAATAATTGAAGAAGTTAAAAGTATTGATAATACTGACGTACCATCAGAAATTCTCATAGGAGCTAATTATAACGGAAAAGCATATGCACTTAAGGCTCTTCTTGCAGAATACCGTGACTTTCTTATCACAACACTTGAGGGTAAAAATCCTACTACCGAAAATGCTCTTAAGACAAGTCTGAATACAGAGGATGGGAAAAATAAAGACGGGGAAAAAGAACCATGGGAAACACTTCATTTCCAGACATTACCGCTTGTGGCTGTAATTTGTATCCTGTCAGAATTCCAGTTAACTGTAAGGAATGCTGAAACCGAAGTTTTGAATTATCTCTATTCACAAATCGATGCAGCATCGTTCAAATTTACCAAGTTAACACCTATGGTAATGCCTGTATCAAACTATGTTATGATGGGAGGCGAGTATGAGGCTGCTGTATTTATATCAGCAACAGACACAACACAGGCTCCTGATATTACCGTTGGTGATACCAAACTGCAGCTTGACGATTATGGAAGAGGCATTTATAAAGTAAGAGCTTCATCAGTTGGACAAAAAAAATGGGGAGGTATAATTGCAATGAAGGCACCAGACGGAACAGTTGTAAACTATCCGTTTGATGCTACATATATTGTTGGAGAGTCTAATGTAATTGTATCTCCGACTGCTATGAACGTTATGTATGCAGGTATTGCAAACCCTATTGATGTTTCAGTCCCCGGTGTCAGCCCTGATAAAATCAAGGTACGGGTTGTAAACGGGTCTATTACCACTGAAAAAGTCAAGAACTCAAAAGGAGAACCTTTCAAGGGCAGCTGGGCTGTAAGACCAACAGCTGTGGGACAGAATGTTCAGGTTATAGTAAGTGCTGATATAAGCGGAAAGCCTTTGCAGTTTGCTCCATACGAATTCAGGGTTAAACCAATTCCGCCACCAATAGCAATTTTTGCCCAGAAGAGCACAGGATCAGTGCCAAGAGCAACTGCAGCTGCACAACAAGGTGTATTTGCCATACTTCCTGACTTTGATTTTGACCTGCAATACCAGGTAACAGGGTTCTCGGTTCTTTACTCTGAAAGAGGAAACGACTATGAAGAGTCAAGTACCACCAGTAACCTTACACCAAAACAGAAAGAACTGATTGGAAGGCTTACAAGAGGTAAGAACTTAATAATTAAAGACATCAAAGCTCTTGGACCTGATGGTAAAACAAAAGAATTGTCACCTGTAATTTTGAAAATAGATTAGCGTATTTACAAATATCCGATCATGATAAAGAAATTTCTATTAGGATTAATCATTGTCTCCGTTTCGGGCTTGCTTTCTGCCCAGGGATTCGGTGATATATATCAGAAATCAATACCCGAGGCAAAAAAAATCGACTACCCCTATCTCAGGGAAGGCGATGTAATATGGTCAAAAAGAATATACCGAATGATTGATCTTCGCGAAAAGATCAATCAGTCACTATATTATCCAACAAGCAAAACTTATGATGGAAGACAGAGTTTCATTAATGTTATTCTGGATGAGATTAAGGCCGGTAGGATTTCAGCATATGATCCGCTTAATACAGAGGTAAATACCACATATGCTGACATTGAGACAAAACTTGGTGCTGTTGAAAGAACAGAATCAATAACAATTAATGCACAGGGAGCTACAAGGGATACTGTTATTAAACAGGATGCAAAGCCACAGGAAGTAAAACAGCTTGTGCTTTACGAGGAATGGTATTTTGATAAGAAGCTAAGTAAGCTTGAAGTAAGGATTATTGCAATTCAGCCGATCTTTATGGCGTTTGACGAACAGCTTGGTAGAATAGCAAAAAATCCGCTTTTCTGGGTAAAATATAATGAAATCAGGGATGTTCTGGCAAAAAATGAAGTATTCGTACCAAACAATGACGCACAGAGAATATCTTACGATGACTTGTTCATGCAGCGTCGTTTTGGCAGCGTTATCATAGCAGAATCAAACGTTTATAATGACAGATTTATACAGGATTACCAGACAGGCAAATATACCTTGTTTGAAGCCGAAAGGATCAAAACCGACCTTTTCAATTTCGAACATGACCTCTGGGAATTTTAAAAATATCAAATAAAAAAAGAGGCTCATAAGGCCTCTTTTTTTTATAAATACTTTTCCTTCGTTTCCTTCTTCACATCTTCAAGATATTTCTTAATATTCTGCTCCTCCTCTTTTTTTACAATGAGCAGAACATCGTCCGAATCAACTACAATATAATCTTTCATACCCTGTACCATTGCTACCTTGCCAGGTTTGATATTAAAAATATTCCCCTTACTGTCGTATGAAAACACCTGACCTTTTACCAGTGCATTACCCTTTTTATCATGCTCAGTATGTTCATATAATGAACCCCAGGTTCCCAGGTCGGACCATCCAATGTCTGTACACATAACATATACATTGTCTGCCTTTTCCATTATACCATAGTCAATCGATATACTCCTGCATACTGCGTAAGCTTTTGCAATGAATCCCTTCTCCTGCTTTGTGCCGAAAAGATCCCTTCCTTCATCAAAAACAGAGTAGGTTTCAGGCATATATTTTTCGAAAGCTGAAAGAATGGTATTTGCGTGCCAGATAAATATTCCCGAATTCCAGAAGAAGTCTCCGCTCTCAAGAAAGACCTTGGCAAGTTCCAGATCAGGCTTTTCAGTGAAAGTCTTCACTTTGAGGAGCCTGTCATATCCTTTTACAGCCTTTTTTCTGTCGGCCTGAATATATCCGTAACCTGTTTCAGGCCGGTCAGGCTTTATACCCAAAGTTACAAGTGCAGTATGATTCTTTGCAAATTCAAAACATCTGGCAATCTCTTCGCGAAACTTATCCTCCTTTACTATCAGGTGATCAGCAGGAGTAACTGCAATTACAGCATCAGGATTTTCCTTCAGTATTCTGAATGTTCCATAGGCAAGACAGGGTGCAGTATTCCGGCGGAACGGCTCACCGAGAACCCTGGCAGGATCAATCTTTAATTGTTCAATTACAAGATTTCTCTGCTCTTCCCCTGTTACAATATAGATATTCTCCTCCGGACACAGGTCTTTAAATCGTCTGAAGGTCTGCTGGATAAGAGTTTCCCCTGTCCCCAGGATATCGAGGAACTGTTTTGGTTTATTCTGACGGCTTAATGGCCAGAAACGGCTTCCAACACCACCCGCCATGATTATAACATATCTGTTGTCCATAAGAAATCTTCTTCCTGAGTAATGTGCAAATATATAATTAATAATGATGCCGGCAGATTTCAAAAATCAGCAGAGGGTAAATCTGACAATTATTAGTAATTTTGAAATTCAATAAAACGTGAATGATACGCTTTTTACTGAATCAGGTTGGCCTCTATGTACTTTTTCTGAAAAAGGTATTCTCAAAGCCAGAAAAAGCTTCGGTCTATTATAAACAGACTATGCATGAGTTTGTTTCCCTGGGTCTGACTTCAATTGGGATCATCTCTATCATTTCCTTTTTCATGGGAGCGGTAATAACCCTTCAGACGGCATACAACACTGAGAATCCTATTTATCCCAAATACCTGATTGGCTTAGGTTGCCGCGATTCGATAATACTTGAATTCTCATCTACTGTGGCAGCACTGATACTCGCCGGCAAAATGGGATCAAATATCGCATCTGAAATCGGAACCATGAGAGTTACTGAACAAATTGATGCTCTTGAGATTATGGGAATTAACTCAGCATCATACCTTGTTCTTCCAAAAATTATAGCAACCCTTCTTTTCAATCCTGTTCTTACAATGTTGTCAATTTGTGTGGGTATTTTCGGAGGATGGGTGGCGGGAACACTTTCCGGAGTAATCACTTCTGAGAACTTTATTTACGGGATTCAATATGCATTCATTCCATATTACATAACCTATTCACTTATTAAAACTTTATTCTTTGCATTTATTATAACGAGTGTTTCATCCTTCCAGGGATATTATGTCTCAGGCGGATCTCTTGAAGTAGGAAGGTCAAGCACCAAGGCAGTTGTTTACAGTAGTGTGCTCATACTGCTCTTTAATGTTATTCTGACTCAACTCCTCCTTACATCATGATAAGTGTTAAAAACCTGAATAAATCATTCCATGATAAGAATGTCCTGACAGACATCACTGTAGAATTTGAAACAGGAAAGACAAATCTTATCATAGGTCAGAGCGGATCAGGTAAAACAGTTCTGCTGAAATCAATAGTTGGTCTGCATAATATTGACAGCGGCGAGATATGGTATGAAGATACCATTTTCAACAAGCTTGAATTTTCCGAAAAGAAAAAGATCAGAAGTGAGATCGGCATGTTGTTTCAGGGCAGTGCCTTGTTCGACTCCCTGACGGTGGAACAGAATGTACAATTTCCCCTTGACATGTTTACCGATAAAAGCCCGGCGGAAAAGACTGACAGGGTAAATTTCTGTCTTAACAGGGTTAATATAATTAATGCAAATAATCTGTATCCTGCCGAACTGTCAGGAGGAATGAAAAAAAGAGTGGCTATAGCCCGGGCCATTGCCCTCAATCCTAAATATCTTTTCTGCGATGAGCCCAATTCAGGACTTGATCCTGTAACCGCAATCCTGATAGATGATCTCATTCAGGAGCTTACAGAAGAGTATTCCATGACAACAATTGTCAATACCCATGATATGAATTCTGTTATGGAGATTGGTGAAAAAATTGTTTTCATCAGCGAAGGGAGAAAATGCTGGGAAGGCAGCAAACATGACATCCTGAATTCAGACTGCAAGCCTCTTAACGATTTCGTTTTTGCAAACTCTCTTGCAAAAAAGATCCGTGCAGTTGCAGGATGATCACCCTCAAAAAGTTTGCTCATTCTGAATCATCGGCTTATCATCCTTTTTACTTACTTTATTGCCAAATGTAAGATTCATTCCCAACCTCAGGTTAAAAGTATTCCAGTTGGCAGGCACAACTACTGTCGATGATTCATCAAGTTTAAGCTTATCCCATGATACCGGGATCCTGTCGCTAATAAAATAAAACTGAAAAATACCGGCTCTGAATGCAAGTCCTGCTCCGAAATTATCGGCACGGTGATTCTGAAGGCTGTATCCAAAGCTTAATGACAGGGAGTTGCTCAGATTTAAGTTAGCTGATAATGTCAGTGATTCTCTTACCTGCTTGCCAATAAACCTGCTGTAAGACAATACACCGAACGAAATGTTCTTGTTAAGGCTGTAGCTTCCCCCGAGTGTGAGACCGGGAGGCAGCCATGTTGTATAAGGGTTGTATGTCTGGGTAAGTTCAAAAGCATTTTTCAATGAATCAAGTAATTCATCACCTGCATCAGCGAAATCCTCATCTCCCCCTGGTATATCAGACATATCCAGACCATCAAAAACGAACTGCCCCTTGGTTGTAAGGTTTGTAACATCACGGTTCCATCTGACATACCCCAGATCAGTTAATGAAGCTGAAACCATAACTTTATCATTCAGTAGCTTATAGGTCGCTCCAAGATCAAGTCCAAGTCCCCTGTTTTCTATACTGGCAAATGCATTGAAACTTGTAAAATAATCATCATCAAAAATCAGACTATCGAGATTACCATCATTATCTGTATAAACATTAAAAGGGCCACTGAAATTTGCCGTGAAATCAGCATTTATTGTATGTGAGTAATCCTCATTCACATCAATCCCAAGTGACCTGTTCTCAAATCTTGTCGAAAAAATACCTGTCAGCAATTTGGGTCTGATACCCACTCTTAGCTTATTTGTTATTTCCTTTGAAATGGTGAATCCAAACTCACGGTAATACCTGACATCCATCCTGAATGATGAAAGATCAATTTCATCCCCTACAAATGAATCGTTTCCTTTAAGTGCCAGCTCTATGATATCACCGGGGAGGACAAAATTAGCTTCAAAACGCTCATTTATATCAAGGAAGAAATAAAAGCCATTATTTCCTTTAAATCCTATCCCCAGCAATGGAAGGGTAACCTGTGGTGAAATAGAATTTTTCTTGTTAAGTTTTTCCAGAAACGCATCTGTTGCTTCTTCAGAATCCAAAAATGAATAGACTGAATCTGACGATGGTCGTTTGTGAAAAAGATCTGAATAATTGATGAAATTATTATTCAATCCTGCATATATCCCTGAAATAACAGGTAATCCGACATATGCCGAGTTTGATGGACGAAGGGCCGGATTCATCAGGTGATTCTGGGGCAGGTTCATATAATACAGAATCTGGCTTGTCTGAGCAGCTGCTCCGGTTAAAATAATTGTAAAGCAAGCTGAGAGAAGATATTTTAGTCTGTTGGTCATATATTTACACAGTAAGAGGTCAATTAAAAATTATCTCCGGCCTGAATAAAAGAGAAGATTTAAACTTTATCGAGTAATCTGAATAAATCTTAACATCCACCGATCCGTCATTGGAAGTATTCAATGCAAACAAGATTATTATCTGATCAGCATTCCGGATATCGTCAAAAAACTCTTTTGTCAGTTTAAGGTTTGTTGTTGTTTCCTTACTTTCAATCACTTTTCCTGTATTTGTATCAACTTTTGCTGCACCAAGTAAAGCGGAAGCATTTATAGTTCTGAGTACTCTATTTGATCCGCTATCATAGAGACTCATTTTTACTGCAACACCAAGAGGGAACCCGTTATTGGCAGTAAGGTTAAGCTCAAGAGTTTTGAAATTTTCAGGTTTGATGGGACTATTCTCATCATCAACCTTGAGGAAATTATCAATGGTATCTGAAAATTGCAGATTGTTCATCCTGAATTCCAATGGAATCTCCACCTCAGCAGAACCCAGAAAACGACTGTTCCCAAATACATAATTATCCCTTTGCCCATTGTTCCCTCCGGGATTCATGTTGGCACTCCCTGAAAAAATGAGTTTCCCCGGAGGAAGTGAGATAAGCTCCGGCAAATCAGAATTATTTTTATCAATTACAATCGAAGATGAAACATCCCTGACCGGATATTGAGGTGAAGCAATTGCTATCGGATCAAGGCCCAGATTTACGGTTTCTGTACCTCTTTTGCCCATAGCCTGGAAATCAATTTTAATAGGTATTGCAAATGAATTTGAATATTTAAGCCTGATTGACGGACTTGAGATCAGAAATGTCCCGGTAATCCTGTTCAGGATATCGTCAATATCAAGATCAAGAGTATCCGGTTCGATAGACTCTGATTCCTGTCCAAAAAAGCCCTTAACATAGTCAAATTCAGGTTTTTCGAGAGTCATGTCAATGTCAATTTTATCAGTACTGTTGTAATTGACAAGTAAGCCGTTTGATCCGACAGAAATTGAATATTCGAGTGGGATCCTGTTATAGGGTTGAGTAATATCACTGCCAAGGTCAATTAAAGTGCCTTTGAAATCTATTTTCCCCTTATACTGTGTTCCTGAACCGGTATTAATAGTATGAGTTACAGCAGAATTATTCCTGATAACTTTGGGTAATTTCAGATTAATGGATGCAGAAAGTAATGTTCCGGCATTGATAGTATATGAAAGACTCCCGGTGGTAATTTTTACTTCATCAAGCTCAATGCCAAATCCGGGATCAAAGGAAATTGTATCTATATTATCGAGAGAAGCTATCTGCTGTGTGGGTATAAGAATTTTCCCCGATTTTATCTTAAGATCCCTGCCCCTGGCAGTAACCGAAATGGAACTATTATTCAGACTTATAGTTACCGGGGTTGAAGTGCCTGAACTTCCTGTAAGAACTATGGCAGCTATAACAGTGTTTGTTAGTTTTTTGTCTGTTAAATCAAGCGAAGATGTTTGTGTCTGACCCGGCTGAACTGTCGGAATTGCAACTGAACCAATTGCTGAACGATCTGCACTGTTAAGCAGGTTTATGTTAACACCAGATAACGGAGTTGTCAGGTTATTTGTGACTGTAACGTCGAGGTATCCTGATTTGAATACTGCATTATCAAAATTCTGAAAAGCACTCAGTGAGCGTTCTCCAAGATTTACCTGCGGGAAAGGTGGAAAAAGGTGTGTTTTGCCATCATCCAGGGCCCTGATCTGATTCCTCAGTGCTGTAGACATACTCTGAGTAATCTGATTTAGTGTCAGATTCAATGATCCCTGAATGGATCCTATAGATAAGACTCCCAGTTCATAGGACTTGCTGAAGGAAACCATATTATCAAGATCATACAAATCAGATAGCTGAATATTAATAACCGAATCCTGCTTGAATACCACCCTTACAAAATTGTCCTGATCAAAAATCACTGTATCACCCGATTTTACAAGGTCACTGAATGATACTTCACCTTTAATCCCGGCAATAGCAAAAGTTGGTGAAAGATGCATCTCATCCGACAGTTTGCTCATATCATAGGTATCCTTGATGCAGCCGGTGAATGATACTGCCAGTAATAACAAAATATATATTTTCAACCTGCATGTCATACTCTCAAAAATTTAATCTGTTTCTAATCTGTAATTATAAAGAAACCTGTCTGTACCTCCGACAATGAGATGCCAGCTACTCTTGTCTGATAACTTACCTATTGAAAACATTGATGCACCTCTCAGAGGAAATCCTCTGGTTGTTTCTCCGTTCTTTTCCAAAAGGTATATAAGTTTCTTTTTACTGTCATAAACCCCTATTTTTCTGTCCGATGACGAGAAAATAAAACTGATCGGTCCTCCTGCCTCATCTGTTTCAAAATTGCGGCTAAAAATCTCCGATCTGTCATGGTCATAAAGATACAATATACCATTATCAATAAAAATGTATTCACCAAAACCATCTGCATCTACGTCAAAAAATTCGAATGAATGGTCAATGGTTAAGGTTTTCAGGGCGAATTTCTTAACGCTTCCGTCAAAATATATATGCTGAACCATTCCGTCCGGTGCAGAGCAGACAATTGAAGGATCTGAACCGGGATTCAGTCTCATGGCTGATCCTTTTGCACGTGTTACCGGGTCCTTAAGGTTAAGCCTTCTGCTACCTGTTCTGTCGAGGAAGTAAACTGATGATTCATCTGAAGCAACAAGATAATCCTTTCCGGAGATTCTGAAATATGAAATATCTGTCTGAACAATCCCTGCAGTCTTGAAAGACTTCCATCCTTTTACAGTATTTCCTTCTATATCATAGGAATAGATCTGTTTATCTTCGCCGGCTAAGAAAAGTCGGTAGTTGCGGTTGTTGTCATAATCGAATAATGCAAGTGAATTGGTTGACGGAGATCTGAGTTTCACAGGATACCTTTCAACATAATTTCCATTACGATCAAGAATATGAAGAAAATTCTTCCCTGAGAACAATAACTGATACTTACCGTTCCGGAAATAATCCACCATATAAACCGTACCTGTAATTCTTTCCCGAACCGGCACCTTCCAGAGAACTCTGCCGGCAGTATTGATAAGATAGGTATTGTTATTAAGATCCTGGATGAAGATCTCTTTTGCACCGGTGGTATGATTTGTAAAGAAGAATGGTTTTATAGCAGCAAGTGTATCAAGCAATGTTTCCCATTCAGTTGTTGACTCTTCCCTTTCCTTTTCCCTGAAACCAACAGAAATACTGTTGTATATCATATCATTGCTTGATGCCAGCTGATATCCTATTGCCTGAATCTTGTTCAGGGAATTCCTGTTAGACCTGAGGGCATTTACAAGATCTTCATTAATGAACAGGGCCAGAAAATCAATTATCCTTGAAGGTATACAATAGAAGTAGTAACCTGAACGGCTTGGAAGTGTACTCTCAAATTCCCTGTAAAGCAGATCATTGGCAAGAGTCTTGTTCAATAAGTTATCATATAGAAATCGTGATATGGTTGCATATGAACTGCCGGTAATCATGAAATTATCAAAAAATGCAGCATATGTTTCTTGTATACCAGATGCAAATCCCGGATTTATAGTCTCACACAGACCTGTCAGATCTGTTTCATAAACAGGAATATTTGTGACATCGTCTGGTGTGAAACGGAGTATTTCTGTTGCTATGCCCGATTCACTCCCAAACAACTGTTCTGCAAGCGACCTGTCAGATAATTCATATATAATAAGCGAGTTATCTTTCATGGGACGTCCGCGTAAATCGATAAGGACTCTGGAAATTTCATTTCCCAGATATGACCTGAATTTTTCGTAAAAGGCCGGCATATTCCCAGTACCGCGGTTCTCAGGTTTAATTCTTATGTCTGACAAAGGTCGTATTGTTGTCTCAAAAAATATAGTTGATGAAGGCAAAAGCTTATATGTTTTGAATTCTTCTGGTGTAACACTCTTATATCTACCCAGAATCTGATGCTGCTCCAGGCTTTCAGTATAACCGTTCAGGATAAGCCCGCTTTCACTTATGTAAATATCTCCTGCAGCAACATCAGCCAGTTTTGTGATTTTTTCAGCTATGTACCTTCCTTCTTTGGAATAGATCGATCCCAATATTGGTTCAAGGTTCCTGAATACTACAAAAACCTTATCTTCCTTTTTTCCTGAAGCCATAAATACCCTTGAGAATCCTTTCAGGCTTCTGATATCCGAGCCTGACGATATTGTGCCTGCTGCGACTGATATCAGATCGGGAGATGTGCTGCACAATATCAGCCCGGACAGGAGCCTTATATATACAGTATCGGTCTGTTCATTGACCCGGAACGGAGCTTTCAGTACCCCGGGTAAATTATCCTTACCCTTAACAGATCCATTAACACCTGAGACCTTCAGAAATTCAATGATATGCCTTTCTCTAATACTGCCTGATACTGAAGCCGTCATTAAAGGATGCAGCCTGTTACTTTCATCGGGATGAAAAGATATTAAAACGGTTTCCTCATCAATTATTTGTTTAAACTCAGGTTTGTTGAACTGATCTGCCAAAAACTTAATTTTAGTATTAAACCTTTTTAGCTCCTTAATATTACTAAGCTCCCCGAATAAACCCTGGCCACTGGTAATTGAGTTCATAAAGCTTTTAAGATCTGCAGTTTCAATAACCAGGCAGGCATCTGTTCCTATTGCCTTGTAAGGGTCGGTTAACAGGGTTCTTCTCGACTGGAAAAAGAGATAACCCATAACAGCTATTGCTGTTAACAGGATGCAAAGTAATAATATCGCAAATCGTTTTCCCATTAAAGAATCAATCAAAGATCATCATAATTGTTAGATTTGTTCAATATTCTCTGAGCATAATAAATGAAAACAGGGTTTCTACTAACTATATTGCTTATTCAGCCTTTAATTTTTGCCCATGGCCAGATAATAAAGGTTATAGATAAAGAAGACCAGAATCCGGTCGCAGATGTTGCAATAATTAGCGAAATAAATACAAAATTTGCCTGTACCAGCAGGTCTGGTAATGAAACTGAGTGAAAAGCTTCAGCTGAATACCAACCTGTCAACAGGGTTCATGGCCCCTGATATTGACAATGTGGGGAAGATGTTTGATCCTTCCCCCGGAGTAGTTGTAGTATCAAACCCTGATCTGGAACCGGAATACACATATAATGCCGATATAGGATTATCAAAGGATTTTTCAGGGATAGTTGCTCCCGGTAGAAACTTTATTATATCACTGAGAGTTATTATTTAACAATATTTTAAGAGCTCCCGCTGATTTTTGGCACACTATTTGAAATATTATTGTTACAAGGCAATCCCAATCATATCCCTGATCCCCTCAGGGCAGCCAGGTCCCAAGCCTGGCTTTCATTTTTCAGAAAGGTTTATAACCGATTATCTCCCTTACCTCACGAACAGTTTTTGAAGCACTTTCCCTGGCTTTTTCAGCACCTCTGGAAACCACTTTATGAAGGTATTTTTTATCGGCAAGAATATCATGAATTCTTATCCTCACAGGCTCGGCGAACTTGATAATGTCTTCTGCAAGCTGCTTTTTCATATCCCCGTATCTTATCTCGCAGGATGCAAATTTTTCTGTGAAATATTTAACAGTAGAAGGATCCGACACTACGTTCATTATTGTGAACAGGTTCCTGACAGGCTCTGATGGTTCCTGATTGGGCGCAGTAGGTCCGGTGTCTGTTACTGCTCTCATCACCTTTTTCTTGATCTCCTGTGGAGTATCAGCCAGAAAGATCCCGTTTCCTTCACTTTTTCCCATCTTACCGGTACCGTCAAGACCAGGTATTTTGAGGAGTTGCTTACCGAAATTATATGCATCAGGCTCAGGAAAATAGTTCACTCCATACATCATATTAAATCTTCTGGCAAACCTGCGGGTCATCTCAAGATGCTGCTCCTGATCCTTACCGACAGGTACTTTGTTGGCTTTGTGGATAATAATATCGGCTGCCATGAGAACCGGATAGGTAAGCAACCCGGCATTGATATTATCAGGTTGCTTTCTGATCTTTTCCTTGAATGAGGTAGTCCTTTCAAGTTCTCCGACATAGGCATTCATGTTGAGAAGAAGATATAATTCTGATACTTCCGGTACATCACTCTGGACGAAAATTGTTGCCACTTCGGGATCTATTCCACAGGCAAGATATTCAGCAAGCACCTGTTTTATATTTCCATGAAGGTCCTCTGGTTTGGGGTGGGTAGTCAGGGCATGATAATCAGCAATAAAGAAGAAGCAGGTATTTTCATTCTGCATTTTGAGGAAATTCTTAATTGCTCCGAAATAATTTCCCAGATGCAGGTTCCCTGTAGACCTTATACCACTTACAACAGTATCCATTGCTTACTTTTAAAATTCCTGCAAATGTAATAAAAAGGCGTCTTTTTTCTTACCTTTGCCGCACTAATTAACAAGTGGCCATGGAATCGACAAGACAGAAGAAAGTAGCACGACTGATACAAAAGGAGCTGGCCGATATATTCATTAAAAAAGGAAATGAATTAGCTCACGGTAAACTGATCTCAATTACAAAGGTCAGGGTGAGCCCCGATCTCTCATTTGCGAAAGTATTTATAAGCATTTTCCCGGCAGCCGGGCAGGATGATATACTCAAATCAATTGAAGAACATAATTCAAGAATAAGATTTGACCTCGGACATAAAATAAGGTCACAGCTCAGAATAGTTCCCGAAATTGCTTTTCACATTGATGACAGCCTTGATTATATCGACAAAATAGACAAGCTGCTCAAATCCTGAGATAAATGAAATACGATCCGATCAAAAAAGTCCTGGGCCGGTTCTTTTCCGGATCGCTCTTTATGAGAAAAAGTTTCTATTTCATGCTTGATCTCCTTCTTTTACGTACGTGGCATGTAAAAAGAGTACTCCGCATGGTTTCAGCCGGATACAGCAATGACATGAAAATCCTGGACGCGGGTTGCGGATTCGGACAATACACATGGAGAATGAGCCGGATGAATAGTTTTTCAAGGATAAAGGCAGTAGATATCGACAGTGAGCATATTGCAGATTGTGCAGCCTTTTTTGATAATTCAGGTTTATCTGACAGGATATTTCTTGAAACACTTGACCTGACAAAACTTTCAGAAACAAGTTGCTACGATCTTATCCTCTCTGTGGATGTAATGGAACATATTGAAGAGGATGAAAAGGTATTTGGGAATTTCTGCAATGCCCTAAGGGATAAAGGATCGCTTATTATCTCAACACCTTCTGACAAAGGAGGTTCTGATGTGCACAGCGAACATGAGGATTCATTTATCGGAGAACATGTCAGAGATGGATACAGCAGGATAGACATAACAGAAAAACTAACCAGGGCAGGATTCGGAAAGATTAATGTTAAATACACATACGGATTGCCTGGAAACATATCATGGAGACTGTCTATGAAATACCCCATTAAGATGCTGAATATATCTTACCTGTTTTTCATTGTTTTACCTTTCTGGTATCTGATATTTTTTCCGGTCACCCTTATTCTTAACTATCTCGACCTTAAAATAAGTCATAAAGAGGGAACAGGATTACTGGTAATTGCACAGAAGTAGCATAATGAAACTCTCTTTGTACATAGCAAAAAGGTACCTTTTCGCAAAAAAATCGCGGAATGCCATAAATGTTATATCTGCTGTTTCGGTTGCCGGGGTTACAGTTGGAACTATGGCCCTGATAATAGTGTTATCGGTTTTCAACGGGCTGGAGAAAATGGTCAGCTCAATATTTAACACTTTCGACCCCGAAATAGAGATTACAGCAGCTGAGGGTAAAACGTTTGTTGCTGATTCTGTCCGGTTGAAGTTACTTTCTGAAACTGAGGGTGTGTCATGCTATTCACTTACTATTGAAGAGAACGCCCTGCTTAAATATGGTGAACGTCAATATATTGCAACTATTAAAGGTGTTGATGAGAATTATCCTCTTGTTTCAGGCATTGACAGTTCAATGTGGGAAGGAGAATTCATTCTTGCTGCAGACAACGGTAGACCTTATGCTGTACCCGGACTTGGAGTATCACAATATCTGGGAATCAGGGTTAATTTTATAACCCCTCTCAATATTTATGTCCCCCGCAAATCAGGAAGCACCGGGATGAATGCTGAAAATGCTTTCAACAGAAAGTATATTTTCCCGTCAGGTATTTTCGAAGTTGAAAAAGAGTATGACTCAAAGTATATCTACCTGCCTCTGGAATTTGCGAGGGAACTTACTGAAAACGATGGAGCAGTAAGTGCAATTGAAATACGGACAGCATCACCTGATACCAAAGCATTGGAGAAAAAGATCAGGAAGATCTTTGGCGATGGCTTTGTAGTTAAAAACAGGTTTGAGCAACAGGAAATCTTTTATAAGGTGATGAGGTCTGAGAGACTTGCTATCTTTATGATTCTCACACTGATCCTTGTAATTGCCTCATTTAATATTATTGGTTCCCTTACGATGCTTATAATTGAAAAGGAACGTGATATCGAAATTCTGAAAAGTCTTGGCGCTGATAATAATCTTATCAGGAAGATATTCATTTTTGAAGGTTGGCTCATTTCAATAATCGGTGCTGCTGCCGGATTAATTCTTGGATTCTTTGTCTGCTGGTTGCAGCAGACATTCGGTCTTGTCAGGCTGCAGAGCACATCTCTGATTATGGATGCTTACCCTGTTATAATGAAGCTAAAGGATTTCATAATCGTCCCGGCAACTGTACTCCTGATTGGCTATTGGGCAGCCTGGTACCCCGTCCGGTACCTTACGCGGAAATTTCTCAGTAAGAATGTCTGAAATCAGTTATTATCTTTACAGATGAAATCCGAAATGAAATTGAAATACATGCCCGTTCGCAATCTTATAATATATCTGATCTCAGCACTTCTTATTATTTCATGCACAGGGAAGGAGGAAAAACCTGACAGATCGGGCATTATCCCGGAAAAGGATTTTATTCCGCTCCTGAAGGAGATACATCTCGCCGACGGATTGCTGGCAAATCCAAAGATCCAGAACTGGGTATTGTCGATAGATTCAATTTCGACTTACCATTATCTGTCTGAAAAACATGGCTATACAAAGGAGGCTTTTGACAAAACAATACGCTACTATTTTATAAGCAAACCTAAAAAACTGATTAAGATCTACGATAAGATACTTGGAGAATTAAGCGAAATGGAATCACTTCTTCAGAAAGAGGTGATGCTAAATCGTGAAAAAATGACAAATATCTGGCCCGGAGAGAAAGGCTATTATTTTCCTGACGGCACGGATATAAAAGCTGTGGGATTTGAAGTTTCTCTTGCAGGCAGCCGTCTCTACACACTTAAATTTACTGCCACTCTATTCCCTGATGATCAGTCAGTAAATGCAAAAACCAGAGCATTCTCATGTGATGCCGACAGTTTAAATACAGGCGTAAAAACATGGTATGAGACTCCTGTTTTCCTGAAAGACGGTAAACCGCACACATACTCAGTCAGGATCTTTGTTTCATCAAATGAGCCCATTATACTAAAGGGAACTCTTTACGAGCCGACCAACTGCCTTGATGAGTGGCAGAAACATGTAAGGTTTGAAAACATTTCCCTGAGCATCCCACAGTCTGATATATGAAACAGTTTTCTGCACAGTACATCTTCACCAACGCAGGCAAGCCTCTGAAAAGAGGGATAATAAAAACTGACGATAACGGGGTTATACTTGAAGTGGAGAATACTGGCGGTTTAATTGCGGAGCGCCGTTCTGTTGAATTTTATAACGGAGTAATAGTCCCGGGCTTTGTTAACTGTCATTGCCATCTTGAACTATCTCATCTCAAAGGATCTGCGAAGAAGGGATCAGGCCTTAGTGAATTTATTCAACAGGTAAGAAGCACCAGAGATAAAGATTCTGATTCAATATGTAAAGCAGCTGAAAAAGCAGATGAGGAAATGGCAGGAGAGGGTATAGTGCTTTGTGCAGATATCTGCAACGATGACTCTTCCTTCGAAATCAAAGTTAAAAGCAAAATAAAATACATAAACCTCATTGAGGTGTTTGGTATTGATCCGGCCAGGGCAGAAAAACGAATCGGTGAAGCAAAAGGAATAGCTGAAATATCAAGGAAAAAGTACCTCCCGACATATATTATCCCTCATGCTGTCTATTCCACTTCGCTCCCTCTATTCAGACTTATAAGAGAACTGACTGAAGGAAATAAGGTTACATCCATTCATTTCATGGAAACTGAAGAGGAAAAAGAGTTCCTGAATAATAAGACAGGTGCTATTGCCCAATCATATTTAAAATCCGGTCTGATGCCGGCAAATCCGCTGACAGTCAGCAGCCATGAAGATGCGGTTCTGAATGAAATAACACCGTCGGGGAACCTGGTTCTGGTTCACAATACTTTTGCAGACAGAACAACTATTGACAAGGTGAATAGCAGGGGGAACACCTACTGGTGTCTTTGCCCGGGTTCAAATATTTATATTGAAAGCAAGCTGCCTCCTGCAAATATGCTTCGTGAAGCTGATTGTAAGATTGTTACAGGAACAGATAGCCTGGCATCTAATGAGAGACTGAGTATTCTTTCAGAATTAAAGCTTCTGCAGAAAAACTTTCCTTCTGTGCCGCTTCAGGAATTAATAGAATGGGCAACAATTAACGGAGCAGAAGCACTTGGAGAGACTGAAAACTTCGGAAGTATTGAACCCGGGAAAAAGCCCGGATTACTTCTTCTCAGGGATATTGATCTTATCAATCTCAGAATTAAACCTGAGACATCTGTCTCAATACTGATATAGAAATATTACTATCGGAAAGGTTAATGTAAAATGGCTACTTTTCTTTTTGATGAAATAATTTTCGGACCTGTCAGGAGCAGAAGACTGGGCGTATCGCTCGGAATAAATCTTCTGCCTGTTATGAAGAAAATATGCAATTTCAACTGCATTTACTGTGAATGCGGATGGACAAATGATTATGGTAAGAATTTAAGCTCCCTTCCTTCACGCAAGGAGGTATACGAAGCCCTCGACCAAAAACTCTCATCTATGAGGGAGAAGGGCCAGCATCTTGATGTTATAACCTATGCGGGAAACGGGGAACCAACTCTTCATCCTGAATTCCCGGGAATAATTGACGACAGCATTGAGCTCCGAAACAAATATTTCAGGAATGCAACGATTGCAGTTTTATCAAATGCCACAACAATTACAAAGCCTCATATCAGGGAAGCACTTCTTAAAGTGGACCAGAATATCCTCAAACTTGATTCTGCCTGTGATAATACGATTCAGCTTCACAATCAGCCAAATAAAAAAATAACCGCAGCAGATCTGATAAATGAACTGAAAAAGTTCAATGGAAAACTTATTGTGCAGACCCTGTTCCTGAGAGGATCGTATAAAGGTCATGCAATTGACAATACTACACAGGAAGAACTGGAAGGGTGGCTAAATGCAATAAAAGAGATCAGACCATCAGAGGTAATGATATATACAATCTCGAGAGATACCCCGGAGGGAGGTGACCTTGAGAAGATTCCGCTTAAGGATCTGCATTCAATTGCTAAAATGGTAAATGATCTGGGTATCAAAACACAGGTTTCCGGTTGACTTTGGAAAGCAAAAAAAATATCCTGATTTGCCCGCTTGAATGGGGGCTGGGCCATGCAACACGCATGATCCTTGTTGCATATGAACTTAAGAAACTCGGTCACAATGTAATCTTTGCCTCAGGCATAGAACATCTCAGCCTTATCCGTAGCGAACTTCCGGATTGTTGCTGCATAGACTTCCCGGGATATAATCCCGGATATTCACGTTACCTGCCTCAGTATTTATCAATACTGTTTAATCTGCCTAAGCTTATATTTCATATAACCAGTGAACATTTCAGGCTGAAAAGGATCATATCTGATTATTCGGTCGATATAGTCATAAGCGATAACCGTTTTGGATTATGGAACAGCCGGATAAAAACTGTATATATCACCCATATGCCCCGTATACCTTTCCCTAAACCTTTCAGGTATCTGGAACCTGCAGGGATTCTCCTGCACAGGCTGATAATCAGGAGATACGATTTTTGCTACATACCGGATCTTCCTGGTGAAAAGAATATATCAGGAAGATTGTCGCACGGATTGAGGCTCCCTGATAATGTAAGATACATAGGCATCCTTTCACGTTTTTCATATATAATAAAGGCCGACATCAGGGTTGCTGATCCTTCATATAATACTGTAATTCTTTCAGGGCCTCTGCAACAGAAAGAGTTGCTGAAGAAAAAGATAATAGAAATTTTCAGGAACAAGGAAACTTCAACAGTTATTCTTGAGGGAAAACCGCTGCTTAAAAGAGAGCCTGTAAAGGTTGGGAATATCACCCTTTACAGCCATTTACCTTCAGCCGGAATGGTAAAATTAATCTCCGGCAGTAATGGTATTATCTGCAGATCCGGCTACACCGGTATAATGGATCTTATTGTGCTTAATAGCAGTGCATTGCTTATTCCGACACCGGGTCAGACAGAACAGGAATACCTGGCAGAATATCTCTCGGAAAAGGGCCTGTTTTCATACCTGAAACAAAAATATCTGAATGGGAATACTCTTTTTCCCGGGAGGAAAACATTTGATAATTCAGAAATTGTCAGAGACAGCAGCATACTGCTACATAGGGCACTGGAAGAATTATTAGATAAGCCACAACAGTAGTCCAAGTCCTGCATATCCGAATAAAAAGCCGGTCCAGACCTCGAGGGGACTGTGTGCATTAAGTTTTAGCCGGGCAGAAAGAGTAAGACCTGAACCAAGGATTACAATAAGAAGTGGCCAGAGCAGCGTGGAATTCATTTTAATAGAAAGAACAAGTACAAGAGCTGCTATTGATCCTGCTGCGACAGAATGGATTGAAATCTTCCACCAGAGATTAATAGCTGTAACAGAGAGTGATACTATAAAAATACCTGCAATGAATGTCTTTATAAAAACAGGTACAGGGTACCTGATTATTATATAGGATGTTGCGGCATAAAGGATTGTTGCAATAAACAATGGCAGCATTCTTTCCTTTCTGTTTTCCATTGACCATGAAGTGATATGATTTCTGTATCGCAGATACGGAAGTAATGATATTGGCAATAAAACATTGTTAATTAACACTATAAAAAACAATATTCGCTTAACATTCGGAGGAAGGTATCCAAAGAGAGTTGGTGCCGAAAAAATAATTATCAGTCCGTACAATGGCATAAAAAGAGGATGAAAGGCTATTGAAATTGCCTTTGCAGTTTTTGTCAGTATAACCTCTGTCTTATTATTTTCCATCCCAAAATTGCTAGATCTCTTTTCTAAGCCTTGCTACCGGAATATTAAGCTGCTCACGGTATTTTGCAACAGTTCTTCGTGCAATCTGGTATCCTTTTTCCTGAAGAATCTCAGTAAGCCGTTCATCTGTAAGCGGCCTTCTTTTTTCCTCATTATCAATACAATCCTGTAATATTCTTTTTATCTCCCTTGTTGAAACCTCCTCGCCTGTATCAGTCTGCAGTCCTTCCGAAAAGAAAAACTTGAGAGGGAAAATGCCAAAATGTGTCTGGATGAATTTGCTGTTGGCTACCCGGGATACGGTGGAGATATCAAAACCTGTCATTTCCGCGACATCTTTCAGTATCATTGGCTTCAGCTTTGTTTCATCTCCTTCCACGAAATATTCCTTCTGATATTCAAGAATGGCATTCATTGTAAGGAGCAATGTATTCTGTCTCTGTTTGATAGCATCTATAAACCATCTGGCAGAATCAATCTTCTGCTTGACAAACTGAACGGCATCACGCATCTCTTTTTTCTGGCTTTTATCTCTGCTGTATGACTGTAGCATTTCATTGTAGGCAGAGCTTAGCCTGAGTTCAGGCAGGTTCCTGGAATTAAGATGAAGATCAAAACCATCTTCTGTAAGCTCCAGAATAAAATCAGGAATAACAGGCTGGGATGATTTATTGAACGGATCACTGTAAACGCCACCCGGTTTTGGATTAAGTTTCAGCACCTCATCAATAGCAGCTTTAAGCTCATTCTCCGTGATATTCAGACGGGTTACAATCTTATCATAATGCCTTTTGCTGAACTCCTCAAAATAGGATTCCAGAATTATGTGTGCCAGCTGAGCAGAAGGCTGTGTTTTATCCCTTTTGGATATCTGGAGAAGAAGACATTCTTTAAGTGTTCTTGCTCCAACACCTGCCGGCTCCAGGTCCTGAATTATTTTCAACACCTCTTCAAGCTCCTGCTCTGTTGTCTCAATATTCTGGAGAAATGCAAGGTCATCTACTATATTGGCAAGTTCGCGCCTCAGATATCCGTCCTCATCTATATTACCGATAATATATTCTCCGAGAACCTTTTGCTTCTCAGTAAGATCCCTTAGTCCGAGCTGCGATTCCAGGTGCTCATGAAAAGAATATCCAACCGAGAAAGGGATCTCAGCTCTTCTTTCATCATCCTTGCTGGTATTCTTTGCCTGAAGACGGTAATCAGGAATATCATCATCCTCAATATAATCATCAAGTGTAAATTCTTCCTGATCCTTATCATTCTCCTCATACTGATCCTCATCCTCAGTGCCAGGAGCCATCTCTTCATCTTCAACCCCTTCCTCAAGTGCAGGATTCTCTTCAAGCTCCTTTTTTATCCGTTCCTCGATCTGAAGAGTAGGGACCTCCAGCAGCTTGATCATTTGTATCTGCTGCGGTGAAAGCTTCTGAAGCAGCTTCTGCTGAAGTTTTTGTCTTAACATGACGTTAATTACACTATGCGATCAGAATATTTTTCCTAGAATTCTGCATTTTTGGGAGTTCTCGGGAATGGTATAACATCCCGGATGTTTGACATCCCGGTAACGAAAAGAATCAGTCTTTCAAAACCAAGACCAAATCCGCTATGTGGAGCAGTCCCGAATTTTCGTGTATCCAGATACCACCAGAGATCCTTCTCCGGCATCTTCATTTCCCTTATCCTGCTTAAAAGTTTATCGTAATTTTCCTCCCTCTGTGAGCCGCCTATTATTTCTCCGATACCCGGAAAAAGTACATCCATTGCCCTGACAGTCTTACCGTCATCATTCTGTTTCATGTAAAAGGCTTTTATTTCCTTTGGGTAATCGGTAAGAATTACCGGGCGTTTAAAATGTTCCTCAACCAGGTAACGCTCATGCTCTGCCTGCAGATCACGTCCCCAGCCAACCGGATATTCCCATTTTCTTGAGGAACCTGTTAGTATAGAAACGGCTTCAGTATATGTCATCCGGATAAACTCATTGTTAAGGACGAAATTCAGCCTTTCAAGAAGACCCTTTTCAATCATATTATTGAGAAATTCAAGATCTTCGCGGCAGTTTTCGAGGGCATATTTTATAAGATATTTAACAAATTCCTCAGCCAGATCCATGTTATCATCCAGGTTATAAAATGCCATCTCAGGTTCAATCATCCAGAATTCCGAGAGATGGCGCGGGGTATTTGAATTCTCTGCACGAAAGGTAGGTCCGAAAGTATAGATCTCACCCAATGCCAGAGCACCAAGTTCACCCTCAAGCTGACCGGAAACAGTAAGGTGTGTCTCCTTACCGTAGAAATCAGTTTTAAAATCAATATTGCCATCATCATTACGGGGGATATTTTTAAGATCGAGAGTTGTTACATGGAACATTTCACCAGCACCTTCACAATCGCTCCCGGTAATGATCGGAGTATGAAGATAGTAGAATCCCTTATCGTTGAAATATTTATGGATTGCATATGCCATGGCATGCCTTATCCTGAAAACTGCACCAAAGGTATTTGTCCTGAACCGGAGATGAGCATTCTCCCTTAAAAACTCCATGGAATGGCCCTTTTTCTGAAGAGGATAAGACTCAGCATCACTCTTGCCATAAAGTTCAATTTCCGAAGCATCTACTTCAACATGCTGACCCTGACCCTGTGATTCAACAAGCTTCCCTTTAACAGCTATACACGATCCGGTGGTGATGTCCTTAAGAAGATTTTCATCGAATTTTACTGCATCGACAACTACCTGGATATTATTTATTGTTGACCCGTCATTTAAGGCAATAAAGGCAATATTCCTGTTTCCCCTCTTTGTTCTGACCCATCCTTTAACCAGAATCTCCGATCCTGTTTTGGTTGAAGTCAGAAGTTCTTTAATCTTCGTTCTTTTCATCAGAATGAATATTCATTAAAAATTGCAGCGCAAAAATAATAAATTGTTGGGCGCCAAGTTCTATTATTGGTTTGAAATTTGTTAAAATGTGAATACCTTTGAGTTGTTTAATGAAAACCAACAGATGCTATGGAAGAAAATAAGAAACTTATAGTTGTACCATGGGATTTTACAAATGTTGCAGAACATGCCCTGGCACATGCGGTGAAAATCAGCCGCATGGTTGGTAACAACATATGCCTGCTTCACATCGTTGATACTGGCATAAAGGCAGCTGAAGAAACAGATAAAAAGAATAAACTTCAGAAGATAGTTGAAGAAAGGAGTGCAAAATTCAATTCCGTCATATCCTGGCATATCTCAAAAGGGAGCATATTCTCAGCTATCGCCGAATTTGCAAATGACAAGGAAGCCAGCCTGGTGGTTATGGGCACTCATGGCATGAAAGGGATGCAGAAGCTTACCGGCAGCTGGGCTTTGAAAGTTATTGTCAAATCGAAAGTCCCTTTTATTGTAGTGCAGGATCCGCCTGTAGATCAGGAAAAGTACCACAATATTGTTTTCCCCATTGATTTCAGGGCTGAAAATAAAGAGAAGCTTAAAATGGCTATTTTCATGGGAAAATATTTCGATTCCAAGATTCATCTCCTTGTAGCAATATCAAATGATAAAATTCTAACAAAAAAGACGAAAGTCAATTTAAATTTTGGGGTTAAATATTTGATACAAAATAATATAGAATACGAAATTCATGATATTCCGAAAGGCGATTTCGCAAAACAAACTCTTGATTTTGCACTGAAGATTAATGCTGACCTTATTGTAATTGTAACAACTAAAAATATCACTATAGCTGATTATGTCGTAGGTGCTTCGGAGCAATACCTTATTGCAAACAGCTCAAAGATACCGGTATGCTGTGTGAATCCAATGACCTCCTTCGCCAATGTCGGCCAGTTTATGGGTGGATGGGGTTCATAATACCGGATAACAATAATTTTATATGTCTATTTTAGTAGAGAGTGTTTCAAAGCTATACGGAAAGCAGAAAGCACTCGATAATGTCTCATTCGAGGTAAAAACCGGTGAGATAGTCGGATTTCTTGGGCCAAACGGAGCAGGGAAATCGACAATGATGAAGATAATTACAGGATTCCTCCCTCCTGCATCAGGCAGAGTACTTGTAAACGGCCTCGAAGTTGGAACAGGGAACCCGGATGTAAAGCGTCAGATAGGCTATCTTCCCGAAAACAATCCCTTGTATCCGGAAATGTATGTCAGGGAATACCTTGGTTTTGTGGCTTCAATTTACGGAAGAGAAAAGAAATCAAAAAAACAGATCGACAGAATAATAGAACTTACCGGGCTTTCCCCCGAACAAAACAAACAGATAGGCTCACTTTCAAAAGGTTACAGACAAAGAGTGGGCCTTGCCCAGGCATTAATACACAATCCGGCTGTACTTATTCTTGATGAGGCAACAACCGGTCTTGACCCTAACCAGATAATCGAGATAAGGAACCTTATAAAAGAGGCAGGCAGGGAAAAGACAGTTCTCCTCTCAACCCATATTATGCAGGAAGTTGAGGCAATCTGCGAAAGGGTCATAATTATTGACCATGGTGTAATTATGGCTAATGAGGAGAAAAGTAAAATCTACTCCCTGGTAAATCAGCCAAAACAGATAATAATAGTTGAGTTCGACAAACATGTTGAACTATCTGAACTTTCCGGAATTGAAAATATCGGCAATGTAAAGCTCATCAGGAACAATACCTGGCAGATAGAGTCTGAAGGTCAGGAGGATATTCGGCCTGCCGTGTTCAACTTTGCTGTCAGTAAAAACCTTACAGTATTATCATTGCAGAAACAACAGAGTAATCTCGAAGAGGTTTTCAGGCATCTAACAAGCTAAAAGAAAATCAATTTGGTCATTATAATTTTTTTTTGTTGTTTTGCAAAATAATTGGTGGAAAGATTTGTGCTGATTGCAACCACAGGAAAAAATGCTAAACCGCGTACCTTCCTTTTTTACAATCAACCAAATTTCCAGATTATTGTTTAACTGTAAACTAATACTTATTTTATGGCATATTTATTTACTTCAGAATCAGTTTCAGAAGGGCACCCCGACAAGGTAGCCGACCAGGTATCAGACTCTCTTCTTGATGAGTTTCTCCGCTGGGATCCGGAGTCAAAAGTTGCATGTGAGACATTTGTAACAACAGGATTAGTCGTTTGTGGCGGTGAAGTAGGTACCCAGGGATGGGTTGATGTACAGGAAACTGCAAGAAAAGTTATCAGAAAAATTGGTTATATTAAGGCAGAATACAGATTTGACTGCGATTCATGCGGAGTAATCTCTACCATCCATGAACAGTCAAAAGATATTAATCAGGGTGTTGTCCGTGAAAAACCTGAAGAACAGGGAGCAGGTGACCAGGGAATGATGTTTGGTTATGCCTGCCATGAGATGGATAATTACATGCCTCTTACAATTGAGCTGGCTCACAGGCTTCTCGAAGAACTTGCTGGAATAAGGCGTGAGGGAAAACAGATGAAATACCTCAGGCCTGACAGTAAATCGCAGGTTACTCTGGAATATGATGATGATAATAATCCTTTACGCATTGATACAATTGTAATCAGTACCCAGCATGATGAATTTGTCACTCCGAAAAACAGTTCAAAACAGGCCGAACTTGTAGCAGAAAAGGCAATGCAGGCTAAGATTAAGGAAGATCTTGAAAAGATTCTTATACCGAGAGTAAAGAAGAGTCTCCCGGCAAGGGTACAGAAGCTTTTTAACAGCAATTTCAGGTTACTGGTGAATCCGACAGGGAACTTTGTTATCGGCGGTCCTCATGGAGATACAGGTCTTACAGGACGCAAGATTATTGTTGATACCTATGGCGGACATGGTGCTCATGGCGGAGGCGCATTTTCAGGAAAGGACTCTTCAAAGGTTGACAGATCAGCTGCTTATGCAGCACGCCATATAGCTAAAAACCTTGTAGCTGCCGGAGTATGCGATCAGGCACTTGTTCAGGTTGCATATGCTATCGGTGTTGCTGAGCCTGTGGGACTTTATATAAATACATATGGCACAGCCAAAGTGAAAGATAAAAAGGGAAAAATTCTGCATGACGGCGAAATAGCCCAGATAGTCAATAAGTTATTTGACTTGAGGCCTTATGCAATAGTGAAGAGATTCGGACTTAAGAACCCAGTATTCCTTCCTACTGCATCTTATGGTCATTTCGGACGTGATAGCTATTCAGCTAATGTAGAGGTCTATTATGAAGTACCAGGCAGCAAACCAAAATCCGTAAATGGAAACGGCAAAAAGATTTACACCAAGAAAGTTGAGTTTTTTGCATGGGAAAAACTTGACTATGTTGATAAGATAAAGAAGGCGTTCAAGATATAAATAGGCTCAGCGGCTCAAGGGCACAGCGGCTCAAGGGATTTAGTTCCCCTCCTAGGAGGGGTTAGGGGTGGGTTATGTTAATTAAACAATCAAATGTCTATCCTCGATAAACTTAAGAAGAAACAGATACTCCTTTGTGATGGAGCCTGGGGAACTTTTCTTCAGGCTAAAGGTTTGAAGCCCGGGGAATGCCCAGAACTATGGAATGTTACACACAGGGAAGAAGTTATAAAAATTGCTGAATCCTACGTTGATGCAGGCTCGGATATTATCGAGACAAACAGTTTCGGGGCCAACCGGTTTAAACTCTCCAACTATGGTCTAGCTGAAAGAGCGTATGAACTAAACAAGGCAGCCGCGGAAATATCACGGCAGGCTGCCGGTAAAGAAAGGCACGTTGCCGGCTGTGTGGGCCCCACCGGAAAAATACTCATAATGGGTGATGTAAATGAGGAGCAGCTTTATGAAGCCTTTAAGGAACAATCAGCAGCACTTGAGGAAGGTGGTGCTGACATAATCATCATTGAAACAATGACAGCAATTGATGAAGCTGTCATTGCAACAAAAGCTGCAAGAGAAAATACAAGTTGTATTGTTATCAGCACCATGACATTCGATGGTGATGCAGCTACAGGATTCAATACAATGATGGGAGTATCTCCCTCAGAGATGATCATTGCGCTGAAAGAAGCCGGCGCTCATGTTATTGGTTCCAATTGCGGTAACGGGATTGAAAATATGATTGGAATAGTAAAGGAGATCCGCAGTACTGACAGTAACATCCCTGTTATAATACAGGCCAATGCAGGTGTTCCTGAACTCATTGACGGAAAGACCGTATTCCGTGAATCACCTGAGATGATGGCATCTTTCGTTCCGGCACTTATCGAAGCAGGAGTAAATATTATTGGGGGGTGTTGTGGTACAACACCGGCTCATATAAAAGAAATACGGAGAATTCTGAGATAAGGCTCTTCTTCCCTCTTGATCAAACCCCCAACCCCCCAAGGGGGGCTTAAAGGTCAGAAAGTAGCTTTTACGATCCTTGCGATGTTATCCGACCGGCCCAGCGTATAATAGTGTATGCCAGGAACTCCGAGCTTAAGTAATTCCTTCGACTGCATTGTAGCCCATTCTATCCCTGCCTCACGTGCCTCTGAATCGGTCTTGCATTTTGATACGGCTGAAAACAGATCGTTAGGAAGATCAATATGAAAAGTCTGAGGTAGCAGCTTTATATCATGCAGTGCTGAGATCGGTTTTATTCCGGGTATAATCGGTACAGTAATTCCTAGTTTTCTGCATTCATCCCTGAATCTGCAGAATTTGTTATTGTCAAAAAACATCTGTGTCACAATATAACTTGCTCCTGCATCAACCTTTTTCTTAAGGTTTTCAAGGTCGACAGGCTTATTGGGAGCTTCAAAGTGCTTTTCAGGATATCCGGCCACTCCGATACAGAAATTGGTAGGATCTGCATTTTCAAGGTTATCCTCAAGATATTTACCCCTGTTCATATCCATAATCTGGTTGACAAGGTCTGTGGTATGGGAATGTCCGTTTTTCTCCGGAATAAACGACCTGCTCCCTTTCTGGGGATCTCCCCTGAGTGCAAGAACATCATCAATACCGAGAAATCTCATCTCGATGAGAACATTTTCAGTTTCCTCCTTTGTGAATCCACCACAGAGAATATGCGGTACAACAGTAATATTGTACTTGTACTTCACAGCAGCAGCTAGTGCAATCGTTCCCGGACGAAGTCGCACAATTTTCTTTTCAAGCAGTCCGTCGGCCCGCTCCTTGAAAATAGTTTCGTTCCTGTGTGAGGTAAAGTTTATATATGCCGGTTCAAATTCGACAAGCCTGTCAATAGCAGTATAGGTGCGTTCAATACTATGCCCTTTCAGAGGGGGCAGCAGTTCAAAAGTGAAAAGAGGCTTTTTTGAATCGTTAATTATTTCAATTACAGTCATTTCAATCAGTATCAAATATTAGGTGCCAGCCATTTTCTGACTTCAGCGGGTGCAAAGTTCTTTCTTTTTCCGTAATCTGCAAGCTGATCACCAGCTAATTTTCCAATATTGAAATAAGATGAATCAGGATGTGAAAAGAAATATCCGCTTACAGAAGCCGGCGGCACCATTGCAAAATTCTCAGTGAGCTCAGCTCCGATATTTTTTTCCGCTTCAAGCAGGTCAAATATCACTCTTTTCTCTGTATGATCGGGACAGGCAGGATAGCCTGGAGCTGGTCTGATGCCATGGTACCTGAGTTTGAGGATCTCATCAATTGTAAGTTTCTCATTGGCATCATAGCCCCAGTATTCAGTTCTTATCTTCATATGGAGCCACTCGGCTGCAGCTTCAGCAAGCCTGTCGCTGAGTATTCTGATCATAATAGATGCATAATCATCATCTACATACTGCTTTATAGCTTCATTATCGAGAGCAGCGGTGACAACAAAAGCTCCGATATAATCAGTAATTCCTGATGATTCAGGAGCTAAATAGTCAGCAAGGCAGAGGTTTGGAACACCTTTTTCTTTCTGCTCCTGATTTCTCAGAAATGCAAAACGGGAGATCTGCTCCTTTCGATTCTCTGAAGAAAATAACTTTATGTCATCCCCATCTGAAACCGCAGGATAGATTCCGAATACAGTCTTTGCCTCAAGTAATTTCTTGTCAATTATCTCATTAAGATATTTAAGCCCGTCATTGAACAGTTTTCTGGCTTCAGGCCCTTTAACAGGATCATCAAAAATTGAAGGATATTTTCCAGAGATCTTCCATGAGAAAAAGAAGAAAGTCCAGTCAATATACTCCGAAAGTTCTTTCAGATCAATATTATGCAGTATATAACGACCTGGTTTCAGAGGTACTCTTATACTGTAGCTATTCCAGTCGGTTTTCAGTCTGTTATTCCTGGCATCCTCAAGTGAAATCAGATTGCTTTCCGCCCTCCGGGAACTGTGATCATCCCTCATTTTATTGTATCTCTCCCTTATCGACCGGACATAAGCACTATTATCATCCTGCATGAGTGATGCAAGTACTCCGGCAGCCTTTGAGGCATCCTTCACATGAATAACGGCATTTGAATAAGCCGGGGCAACCTTAACTGCAGCATGTATCTCTGATGTTGTTGCACCTCCGATAAGCAGCGGAAGCTTCATTTTTCTTCTTTCCATTTCGGAAGCTACATGTACCATCTCTTCCAGGGAAGGTGTAATAAGTCCGCTGAGACCAATGAAATCAACTTTCTCCCTGATGGCAGTGTCAAGTATCTTATCAGCAGGGACCATAACCCCGAGGTCAATAATTTCATAATTGTTGCAGGCAAGAACTACTCCGACTATGTTTTTTCCGATATCATGTACATCTCCCTTAACTGTAGCCAGCAGCATTTTACCGGCAGTTTTTTTCTCCTCACCGGCACTTTCCATCTCAATATAGGGCGCAAGCTTTGCAACTGCCTTTTTCATTACCCTTGCACTTTTAACTACCTGGGGAAGGAACATCTTTCCTGAACCGAAAAGATCACCAACCTCATTCATGCCTCCCATAAGCGGCCCTTCAATAAGTTCAATAGACCGTGCAAAAAGCGGTTGGGCTTCTTCCACATCCGCTTCAATAAACTCATCAAGACCTCTGATGAGTGAGTGCTTAATCCGGTCAATAACAGGAAGGGATCTCCAGGCATCTTCCTTTTCCTCCTTTTTACCCTCTTTTTTAATCCCTTCTGCGAATTTTACAAGCCGTTCAGTTGAGTCTATCCTGCGGTTAAGAATGACATCCTCACAAAGTTCAAGTAACTGAGGTTCTATCTCGCTGTAAACCTGCAACATTCCGGGATTGACGATTCCCATATCCAGTCCAGCTTTGATAGCATGGAAAAGAAATATTGAATGCATTGCCTCCCTCACCTTATCAGTACCGCGGAAAGAGAAAGAAAGATTACTTACACCTCCGCTAACCCTTGCAAATGGAAGATTTTTCTTTATCCACTCAGTAGTCTTAATATAATCAACAGCATAATTGTTGTGTTCTTCTATCCCTGTAGCGACAGCAAGTACGTTGGGATCAATAATTATATCTTCCGGCGGGAAATCCAGCTTTTCAGTTAGCAGTCTGTATGAACGATCTGCAACATTAATTCTTTTCTCGTAAGTATCAGCCTGACCTGTCTCATCGAAAAGCATAACTACAGCTGCAGCCCCGTATCTCCTTATCTTGCGGGCATGTGAAAGAAATACCCCTTCTCCCTCTTTAAGGCTAATAGAGTTGACAACCGATTTTCCCTGAATACATTTCAGGGCAGCCTCTATGGTATCCCATCGTGATGAATCGATCATAAGAGGAAGCTTTGCAATATCAGGTTCAGACATGATAAGGTTAACGAACCGGACCATGGCCCGCTCCGAATCTATCATAGCTTCATCCATACAAATATCGATAACCTGAGCACCTCCTTCTACCTGGTTTCGTGCGATGGCAAGAGCCTCGTTGTATTTCTCCTCTTTAATCAGCCTGGCAAACTTAATTGAACCTGACACATTCGTCCTTTCACCTATATTGACGAAGTTGGTTTCGGGGGTAATTGTAAGTGCCTCAAGTCCGCTCAGCTTTGTATATCTTTTAATTTCAGGAAGTTTCCTTGGAGCGTGTTTCTTAGCAATATCTGCTATCTTCCTGATGTGAAAAGGAGTTGTACCGCAGCATCCTCCGATAATATTAATCCATCCTTCCTTAATAAAATCCTCAACAACAGATGCCATATAATCAGCCGACTGATCATATTCACCAAACTGGTTTGGCAGACCTGCATTCGGATGAACCGATACATTAAATCCTGTTTTTGACGAAAGCTCTTCAATAAATGGCCTAAGTTGTTCAGCTCCGAGTGCACAATTAAGACCAATGCTGAGAAGAGGAAAATGCGAAACTGAAATCAGGAATGCTTCAAGAGTCTGACCGGTAAGTGTTCTCCCGCTTGCATCAGTTATTGTACCTGACACCATAACCGGAAGCTTTATACCCTTCTCCTCAAAAACAGAATCGATTGCATAAAGTGCTGCTTTGCAGTTGAGTACATCAAATATTGTCTCTACAAGAAGGATATGAGCACCTCCGTCAATAAGCCCCCTGGTCTGCTCTGAATAGGCTTCAACAAGCTGATCAAATGTCACAGCTCTGGCACCGGGGTCATTTACATCGGATGACATGGAGGCGGTTCTGTTTGTTGGTCCGAGAGTTCCCGCAATGAAATGATTTACCGGTTGGTCAGAACCTTCAAATTCAGTTATTGCAGCAGCTGCAATCTGAGCTGATTTAGAGTTCATTTCATACACCAGCTCCTCCATACCATAATCAGCCATGGAGATCCTGTTCGAATTGAAGGTATTGGTAGTAATTATGTCAGCACCTGCTTCAAGGTAAGCCTTATGGATCTCTTTAATTAATTCAGGCCTGGTAATGGAAAGCAGATCATTGTTGCCTTTCTGAAGCATGCTATTATCCTTAAACCTTTCGCCTCTGTAATCCTCCTCCTGCAGCTTGTGTTTCTGGATCATGGTACCCATTGCCCCGTCGAGAATGAGTATCTTATCTTTTATAAGATCAGTGATATTATGGTTCACTTTTATGACTAATAGTAGTTATAGTTTACGACCTGTATTCACAATAAAAACATCCATATCGGGCAGTTTTTCCCTCAGGGAATAAAGGTTCGTCAGGTTAACTGTCCCGATCACATATTTGTAAAATCTACCGCTAAAGTATTCCGAGACTTCTTCAAATCCAAATAATTCGCGGTGCTTTTCGTCGTTGTACCTTAAATAAATCTCAAGCCTGTGATCACGGGTATATTTTGAAACCGTACCCTGCTGGAACTTCTTATATTCATACCTGTATCCGTATGAGTTTGCTGATATGTCCGACAGTACTGCACTTCCTGTTGCATGCCCTCCTGCACCCTTACCACTGAAAAATTGCTTATCGGCAAAGGCAGCTTCGGTAATAACTCCGTTGTATTCATTGTCAACATTGTAGAGATATTTGTCTGAGGAGATGAAACGCGGAAGAACAAAGCTTGTGATAGTATTATCATTCGTCTTCCCAACATATGGAACAAGTTTGATCTTATAGCCCTTTTCCCTGGCATACTGGATATCGAATTTCGAAATTTTACTAATGCCATAATGAAACACCTCATCGGGATTCAGAAAGAGGCCATAAGCATGTCCTGTAATTATACAAAGCTTAAATTTTGCATCCCAGCCGTCAACATCAAGTGTAGGATCAGATTCTGCAAAACCCTTTTCCTGTGCTCCCCTGAGCGCATCGGCATAAGGAAGTCCCTCGTTATACATCTTTGTCAGGATGTAATTGGTTGTCCCGTTGAGAATTCCACGCAGGGAATAAAGTAGCTCATTATCATAATATTCCTCAAGGTTTCGGATAATCGGAATACTCGCACCCGCAGAAGCTTCGTATAACATCGACACTTTATATTTTGTCTGCATGTCAACAAGTTCCTTGAAGTGTTTCGCAATCATCATTTTATTTGCCGATACTACATTCTTCCCGTTTTTCATTGCAGTGGAAACAATGTTGAATGCCTCATCAGCATCATCAATAAGTTCAACCACAAGATTAATTGAAGGATCATTCAGGATATCATTCTTATCATAAGTGAAATGATCCATTGAGATCCTTCTTTTCTTGGTACGGTCCTTTACACATATTCTTACTATATCAGCTTTGAAACCTTTGCTGCTGTTGAGCACGTCATGCAAGCCCTGACCTACACATCCGTACCCGAAAAGCCCTATTTTCACATTCTCCCGTGTCATCCTATTCCCGATTACAAAACCTTTTTAAATGCCTGCTCAAAATCGTAAATAATATCGTCAATATGCTCTATACCCAGGGAGATCCTGAACAAACCGGGCTCAACACCTGCGGCAATCTGTTCATCAGCGGAAAGCTGTGAGTGAGTTGTTGCCGAAGGTTGTATTATAAGAGTCTTGGCATCTCCAACGTTAGCAAGATGACTTACAAGTTCAAGATATTCCACAAGCTTAACCGCCTTTGATTTTTCTGCCTTCAGGACAAAGCTGAGAACACCGCCTGCACCTTTCGGAAGATATTTCTTTGCCAGGGCATTGTTTGGATCACCATCAAGGCCCGGATAATTTACCTTTTCTACTGCAGGGTGAGACTTAAGCCATTTTGCCAGGGCAAGAGTATTCTGAATGATCCTGTCCATTCTGAGGGACAATGTTTCCAGTCCCTGTATGAGGAGGAATGAATTGAAGGGACTGATCGACGGACCAATGTCACGCAGACCTTCAACACGTGCCTTAATTATGAATGCGATATTCCCCATTGGTGATTTCTCATTGAAGATATCACCGAACACCTTGCCATGATAACCTTCTGCAGGCTCTGTGAATACCGGGAAATTTCCGTTGTTCCAGTTAAAGTTGCCTCCGTCAGTTATTACGCCGCCAATGCTTGTTCCATGACCACCAATCCACTTTGTGGCTGATTCAACAACAATATTAGCTCCAAGCTCTATGGGACGGCAAAGATAACCGCATGCGCCGAAGGTATTATCAACAATCAGAGGAAGCCCGTGTTTTTGAGCCAGCTTGGCAAATGATCCTAAATCAGGAATATTAAATCCCGGATTGCCGATTGTTTCAACATAGATCGCCTTTGTTTTCTTGTCAATCAGTTTTTCAAATGAATCAGGATTAAGATCTTTTGCGAACCTGGCTTCCAGTCCAAATCCTGCAAATGTTACCTTGAACTGATTGTGAGTTCCCCCATAGAGATATGGTGAAGTAATGAAATTATCACCTTGTCTCATAATTGTAGAAAGAGCAATAAACTGAGCTGCATGGCCCGATGAAACTGCGAGTGAGGCAACCCCGCCCTCAAGTGCTGCCACCCTTTTTTCAAAAACATCGGTGGTCGGATTCATTATCCTTGTATAGATATTGCCAAACTCTGCAAGATCGAATAGATCTG
>CALMJY010000329.1 GCA_937864815.1 uncultured Bacteroidota bacterium | reverse complement strand
GCCCCCTTCAAAGGGGGAATCCAAAAGGGTACTTTTGCCTTGTGTCTTGTGTCTTGTGTCTTGTATCTTCCTATATATTTCCCTGAAGAGCTGTCACGGCCTCAGGAGCAAAATTAATCCAAACTTCCGACAACTCTTTAAAAGAATGATTTTTAAATGTATCGGCAGATATATCAATATAAAAAGTATCACCAGCATCAACTGTTATCTCCACACCGTATTCTGAAGGAAGTATCTCCTTAATTATTCCTTTGAAAGTATTTACTGATTGGTTGCCAGGGGATTCAGAGTTTATAAAAATATCATCACTTCTAAGAATAAGCATCCCTTCACCAGGATATGAATTTCCTGACAGCACGAATAAAAGATTATTATGACTTACAGCTTTCCAGACACCGTTTTCATTAATGAATCTTACCTTGTAGAAATTTCTTATCCCTGCATAGCGGGCAACAAACCTGTTTACCGGTTTCCTGAAAACCTCATCCGGAGTCCCCTCCTGTATAATTTTTCCGTTATGTATTACTCCTACTCTTGAAGCAAGGCTGACAGCCTCCCTGTAATCATGTGTCACATGAATAATTGTCAGTCCCTGTCTGTTCAGCCTCCTGAACAAACGCTTGATATCATCTTTCAGGCTTGCATCGATTGATGCCATTGGTTCATCCAGCAGCAAAAGTTCAGGTGAAATCATTAGTGTCCTGGCCAGGGCAACCCTCTGCATCTCTCCTCCAGATAAATGATGTGTACTGCGATCAAGTAAATGCAGAATATTAAGTTCGGAAGCAATTTTTGTAACTCTTTCCATGACAGCCTTCCTGTCATATTTCCCTTTCGTCAGTGAAAATGCAATATTCCCGAAAACCGTCATATTGGGAAATATGGCATAATCCTGAAATACGAGCCCTACTTTCCTCTGCTGAATCCTTTTATGTGTAATATTTTCATCATTGAGCCATATCTCACCCGAGTCAGGCTTATTGAGTCCTGCAATCAGTTCAAGAAGCTGTGTTTTACCTGATCCTGAACGCCCAAGCAGTACATAATAAGTGCCTGAAGGAATATCCATACTGATATCGGCAAGCTGGAATGAACCCAGTTTTTTTGAAATATGTTTAAGCCTCAGCATTTTCCTCCCTTACTACATAAGCCGGTTTACGTTCGGACAGAAGTCTTAGAAGAGTAAAAACAGCCAGAGCCACAATAATGAATAATACTGCTGCCGGCCTTGCATAGTTAAGACCAAAGGAGCTGAAGCGGTCAAATATCAGAACCGGAGCTATCATAGGATGGTAGGCGATTATCACCACTGCGCCAAATTCACTCATCCCCCTTGCAAACATCATAACAAATCCGCTTACAATACTTCGCCAGGCCAGAGGAAGAGAAATGGTGAAAAATACCCTTGACCAGCTGGCACCCAGGTTAAGTGCAGCTTTTTCAAGCCGCTCGGGCACTGCGGCAAAACCATCACGGGCTGAATTAATAAGAAACGGCAGACTTACAAATGCCATAGCAAGGGCAATACCTGCCGGATTATTGACAAGGTTTAGTCCTGCTGCAGAGGCAATTTTTCCAAGTGCTCCATCGCGTGAAATAAATCCAAGAAGAGCCAGACCGGCAGCTGTATGAGGTAAGACAACCGGAAGATCAATGATCCCCTGTACAATGCTTTTCAGAGGAAACGATTTCCTGGCCAGTATCCAGGCAAATGGCACTGCTGCAACTGCACAAATCAGAGTGGAAATAAAGGCAATCCAAACAGTGAGCCAGATGCTGGCCTGTACTTCAGGGTCTTCGGCGGTTTCGAAAAAATCTGAGGAGCTGGTATCAATGAACATCCCAACCAGCGGTGCTACAAGAAATATTAGTACCAGCGAGGATAGAATCAGAAGAATCCAGTTAAAGGGACCGTACCTGTTCATCATTTAATATCCTTTAAATCAGGCAGAAACTTTCTTAATTCTGAAGGAATCCTGTCAGGTTGTTGTGTTGAAAAAGGTATTAAAGGATTCTGTCCGTTTTTCCTGAAGATCTCAAGTCCGTCGCTCCCGAGAATATAAGATATAAAATCTATAGCAGCATCATGATTTGGTGCATTAAAGGGAATAGTCATGCTGTAATTAATATATTCACCTCTGACCTCTATTTTCTCATCAGGCTTGTTTCCTCTTACATTCAGGGAAACAGAACTATAATTACCTTCATGTGAAGGATCGGAAAGGTTGACCTCATCAGGAAGTTCAATATATTTCAGGTTATGCTGGATAGCCACCGACTTGTACTGAAACATGTAATCAATCGCATTTGTTTCTATCAATGCAACCAGATCAACTTCCTTTGGCCTGATATAATCCCTGTTTTTTTGAATCAGCTTTTCAGTCAGGCCTGGCATTTTATAATATTTCTCCGAAAGCATTATCGCCAGAACTGATCTGTATCCGCAGGGATCAGCATCAGGATCCGAGCGCCCGTAAAGTACATCATCACGCAATAAAATATCCATCCAGCTTGATGAATTTATCTCATTTGCATATTTTGCCTTTTCGCTGTATGCTATAACAATTTCGTTTGTAGCAAACCGTATGCTCCAGTCGGCAAATTCAGGTATCAGAAGCTCATTTATAACAAAATAATCAGCTGAGGCCATAATATCACAGGGCTTTTTAAGCTCTGTTATCTTTCGTGCACATACCAGGCTGCCTGCCGGCTCAAGAAGGATCTTTATGCCAGTATTATCCTTTTCATATTTATCCTTTAATTCTCTGAAAGGTACTGAAAGGCTTCCCGCATGAAAGACAATAATTTCTTTTGTTTCAGATGTCCCCGAATTTCTGCATCCTGAGATTGCAAGTAAAACTATTGCAATTAATAATGTGATCCTTTTCATATTCAGAATTCTTCAGCCAAACCAAGTATTGTTGTGACTGTTTTCCAGTTTCTTGCAGTACCTGTAACCTTCATTTTGTCCTCGAAGAAGTTTGTATACAATTTCGTACGTCCAAAACCATTCGGACAATAGATAAATATCTCTCTGCCTGATATTTGATATTTATCAGGAGGATAGCTGATATTTCTCATTATTTCCATCTGTGTATCTGTGACCTCATCATGAAGAAATACAACTGCCATTTTTGAAGCATCAAAACCTGGTTCAGAAAGATATGGATTTTTTTCAAATAGTCCCCTGAGCTCTATAACACTCCGGATCATAACAGGTACAGAGTACCTGAATTTTCTTAATATCTCAGCTTCAATCTGCTGAGCTGTTTCCTTTTCTGTCAATAATCCTCTGGATTTAAAAATGACATTACCGCTCTGTATGTAGGTTTTATTTTCAGTGTATCCCAGTCTTTTATAAAGCAATGACAAGTCGGTCATTTTTATCGAATTATGACCGGTCATATTGACTCCCCGGAGAAAAGAAATGTATGTATTCATATAATTTATTCAGAATAAACATAGAAGGAAAACCGGTAATAATAATAAAATGATAATTGTTTGAGACTGTCTCATAGGCTTCTTTTTCTTCATCAACCCCTAAATCCCCCAAGGGGGACTTATTGAAAATCAGTGGATTTGAAAGCCCCCCCTGGGGGGTTTGGGGGTAAAATCGAACTTATGAGACAACCTCCTACTGGTAATCCTTTACAACATCAATAACCTCCGGAAGATCCATCCCTATTTTTTTCAGAAAATCAATTTTTGGAACTCCGTTTTTATTCCATCCCCTGCGGAGGTAAACAGCATCAAGTAGTGATTCATACTGTTCTTCCCTGTATTTCCGGAGTACAGCCATTTTTTCCCTGGTTGTTTTTCCTTCAGGATCATAGCCAACTTTCTCCTTCAGCTGTTTATCATATCTTTCTGCTCTTGATTCATACTCCTCAACTGTAACAGGGCCAGCTGCACGGTATGGCTGCCTGTCATATATTCTGGTTCCGTATCCCCTTCTCAGGTTGAATACTCTCTGAAAGTTGTAAACTCTTTCAGAATCCTGTACCAGCCTGTACTTGTCGAACTCCCTGCCTGTAACAGCTTTGTATATAGTAACATAATTATCAACATGCTCGGGCACCTTTGCAGGTTCATCAGTCTGCGCGTTATTTTCAGGTTCAACATCGTTCCAGGGCAGCTTACATAATCCCACAAGTCCGAACCATGTCCGGAACATTGGGAAATAATGTAAAGCCTCTGCTTTATTCTCGAAAGTAGGTATCTGGTTATTAACCATATCCATAAAGATCAGCCATGCTTCATCATGCTGGGGACCCTTATTAGTCATAGCATACCCACCCTGCTGGGCCAGAGATTCCTTTGACATATATTGTGAGTATTCAAGCCCTTTGTTTTCCATTGCTATGTCAAAAAGCAGTTCCGGATCACCCCATCCATTTCTGATAAACAATTCCTTCATTTTCCTGGTCCCCATTCCTGCAACTAAACCAAACCCTTCTCCTCGTGCCAGCATATGCATCAGTTCAAGTGCATTATCAGCATCACCGAAGCTGATTTCAAAACCGCCTGTCCGTTCCTTATTTAAAATTCCCCGCTGGAAGCATTCCATAATGAATGCAGTTAAATTGCCCCAGGTTATTGTGCATATTCCATAGGTATCGCAATAGAAGTTAGCCTCTATAATATACCCGGAATCAAAAATCCCGCAATTTGAGCCAAGACCGGATGCATTTTCATATTCAGGACCGTCAACCGTTACAACCTGACCCTTATATGGGCCGGTTCTTATTGTGAAATTATCTACCCCCTTGCTGCATGACATATTGCAGCCTATCCAGCAACCGTCGGGGATATTCTGTGTGAAGTGCTTTTTCCATACACCTGAATCAATTCTGAATGCATCTTTATGGCTGCCATACTGGTAGTTCATAGTTGGCAGAAGATCATGATCGTTCATTATTTCCATGAGATGGGCGGTTCCCACCTGTCTCATCTGGCATTGCTTATCGTCGAGCTCCCTGATTTCCCTGTTGTAACGTCTGCCTCGTTCCATAATTGCCTCAAGATCAACCACATTATTGAGATTACCTTTTACACCCGGGATCTTGCAGACAATTGCCTTTATCTTCTTATTGCAGAATACAGTTCCTATTCCACCACGACCAGCCTGTTTGAGACGGACCTTTTTTCTCTTTGGATCGTAAAAGCTGAAGTTCAGCATACCTATAAGCGATTTTTCAGCAGCGATTCCTGAAGAAACCACACCTATGATTTTCTTTTCGCTTTCGTTATCAGCAAACATTTCTGTTAACTGTTCGGCAAGAATATGACTGTCTGAAATCAGGTCATGGGCCTCAAGGATTTCGACTTTATGGTTTATACCATCTATAAAGATGATCACATCACTCTGAGCCTTACCCTGAAGTTCAAGGGCGTCGAATCCTGAAAACTTGAGGAAGGGGCCGAAATATCCTCCAACATTGCTGTCCATCGCAGAATTTGTCTGTGGTGATATGCTCACGACCAGTGATTTTCCTGTACCCGAATACTGGGTTATACCGCCAATAGGTCCGGAAGATATAATTATTTCATTCTCAGGATCATCCCATTTGGACTGGGGAGTGGTGGCATCCCAGAGAAGCCTGAGTCCGTAACCTTTGCCTCCTATAAATTTCTCTTTCATCTCCGGAGGAACATCCTTTTCCCTTATTTCAGATGTACCAACATTTATATAAAGAACCTTATCGGTATATCCCCTGTACAGAGGAGTCCATTTATACTCCCATATTTTAAGGGATTTTTGGTGTTCTTTCAATAAGTTATAATCCATATAACTGGTTATTAGACCATTCCTTTCACAATAAATACTATTCAAATTTAAAGATTCCTGATCATATATAAAATGATATTAATCAATGTCATTTGGCACAATATAATACTGGTACCTTTGTTTAACCCCTTTTTGTATCTATCTTTATATTCACAAAAAAATGGGGATGAAAATCCAGAACATCAGGGATCATCTGAGAAATTTCAGGGTAGGCATTGCCGGTGCAGGCGGACTTGGATCCAATTGTGCTGTTGCCCTGGCACGAACCGGTATAGGAACACTCGTTATTGCAGACTATGATGTTGTTGAAGAAGGGAACCTCAGCCGCCAGTACTATTTTTTAAACCAGATAGGATTACTCAAAACCGAAGCTCTTAAAGACAATATATCATTGATAAACAAGGATGTTAGAGTTATTTCACATAACTTACTCATTTCACCCGGGAACATACCTGAGATCTTCAGAGAATGTGATGTCATTGTGGAAGCATTTGACAGGAAAGAGATGAAGGAGATGCTGATTGAAACTGTTCAGAATAAAATGCCCGGTCTACCGGTTGTCGTAGCATCAGGTCTGGCGGGATGGGGTAACTGCGAATCCATCAGATGCAGAAAAATTGATGAAACACTATATGTTTGCGGTGATGAAACCACAGAAGTTTCTGATGATATGCCACCTCTCGCACCCAGGGTAGGTGTTGTGGCAAACCTCCAGGCTGATACTGTACTTGAAATACTTATGAAAAAGGAACACTGAAGAAAAACAGATATGAGGATATTACTGAACAACCGGGAGGTAGATTTTGAGGAGGAAATAATGAGTGTTTCAGAAATGCTCGACATTAAGAAATTTACCTTCAGAATGAGAATTATAAAGATAAACGGGATTCTGGTACCGAAGGATGCATATGAAACCACAATTATCCGGAACGGCGACAATGTACAGATGCTTTATCTGATGAGCGGCGGTTGAAAAAAAAATTGTAGGTTTGCGCTGAAATGACCAGGTTTAAAATCATAGACAAGATTCCTCAGGCTTTCAGAAACAAATATATTCTGACTGCCATAATTTTTATTATCTGGCTCACCCTTTTTGATTCGAACAATCTTATAGCAAGGTATAAAGCTCTGCGGGAACTCCATAAGCTTAAAAAAGACAAGGAGTATTTCACTAATCGTATTGAGAGCGACAGGAAAAAATTACATGAGCTCAAGACTGATAATAAAAACCTTGAAAAATTTGCCAGGGAGCAGTACAGGATGAAAAAGCCTGATGAAGACCTTTATATTATACTTACTCCTTCGGAGGACAGGAAAAATAACAGGAGAAATAATTAATTATCCAGCTCCATTTCACGGTAAAACAGCAACAGGTCAGGAGGATCAAAGGAAGGACATTTCTTTCCCAGTTTTTGCAGAAGGTCTGCAGCCGCTTCATTTGCAGGTATTTTTGAAAATAATTGCAGGTGCACAGTATTCAGGTAACGGACAATCATAAACATGTTAAACCAGTTAAAAAACCTTTTTCTGAAGGTCTGTAACCCTGATGTGTTATTTTTAATCTCTGTTATTTTAGCTATCCACTCTTCACACTTTATGAATAACTTCACTCCTTCAGGAAGGTCCACAAAATATTTAATCAGCTGATCAGCATTAGATTCAAACAGGAAATCGACTTTAGAAAATAAAACCTTAAGCTCTCCAAAAGCTTCAATATTGTAAGTCATCCATGGTTTTCCCACTTCCCCTGAAAGTTTTTCAATTGCTGCTCCGGTACCAAACGGTACCCTGAAGGATGAGCGGGGTGATGGGTAAACAGTTGTGGAATTTATTGAAAAATAACCCCCGAGGGGTATTAGTTTCTGAATAAAATAGAAATCCTCACCAGCCTGCCGGCGGTTCATACCTCCTGCAAGAACATATTCATGTGCCAGTACTGCCATGGCTGAACCCATAGTATGAAAAACCCACGGATAACCTGAATATTTCAATGCCTGCAGGTAATAGCGAAGATGCAGCTCGTAAAGAGTTATATTATTGTATATTAACTCAGGAAATTCATCTCCTTTAAGGGGATGCTCAAAATATATTGAACAGGCCTTCCTGTTTCCTTTACTCCTGAATTCATTACAAATAGCGGAGAAATAATTACATGCCACAGTACAATCAGCATCAAGATTCAAAATAATTCCATCCGGTCTGTCAATTAAACTGAATCTTCTCGCTGCCTCATCCATTCCTGTTTTTCTGGCAAGTCCAACACCCCATTCCGGGATTGCACCCTGCTTAATATCCAAAGCAAAAAGCCGGAACCAGCAGTTTGTGTTCTGCCGATTCCAGCTTTCAATATCTGAAAGTGTTTTTCTGTTGTTTTCAAGACTTTGGGAGGATGCATCAGCCGGAGCATTTACCACAACAATAACTTCAGCTTCACAATCCGGTCTTGATGTCAAAGCCAAAGAATCAAGCAGTCTTACGACATTTTCCTCACCGTAGGATGGTATTACGATAATAATACCCGTATTGATGTCAGGTGCCTCTTTTATGAGCGGGGGAAAAAGAGTCCTCCGGTCAATATAGTCTGAGGCAAAGCTCATTTACTTATTTCTTTTCTGTCTGATACTGTCTGTTAAGGGCATCAAGCACTTTCTGGGTTATATCGAGCGTGGAATCACTGTATAATACCGTGCTTCCAAAGCTCTTTCCAAATATGTACTGGTAATTGTAATCTGACTTGTTTTTTTCAAGGAATGTAGTAATATAATCAATTACCTGGCGGTTCATAACCTGTTCCTCCTCAATAAGGTTGGATTGAAGCTGATCCCTCAGGTTTACAAGTTCCTGTTGCTGCTGAAGCAACGATTGTTCCATCTGAGCTGCAGTCGCCCTTGTTACAAGGCCTTTACTTACTTTTTCCTGGTAATCCCTTGCACCCTTCTCATACTGGGTTCCTTTTGAATTTAGTTCGGCCTCAGCGGTTTTCTGTTTTTCCAGAAGCTCATCCCTGCGGTCCATGAACATGTCAAATTTGACAATCATTGAATCAATATTAACATATGCAATGGCACCGGCCGGTACTGAGGCAACAGTCTCAGCCTGGCTGTTTTTCTTATCGCCGGTAAAGTGAAGCACATACAGACCACCTATTGCCAAAAATATTACAACATACAGAATAACAGATAAATTCTTCATCACGGATACTAATTCGTTAAACATTTGTAAGGCGCAAATATAAGCAAATTAATAAATGAGCCTATGTCAACATAATAAATTTAGAATTCCGGACACGGGATTGCGCGAATTCTTTTGTTGCGCTGCCCGACTGACAGGTTATTGAACTCATATATCAGTGATAATTCATGAGCCCCTCCGGTAGAGCTAATAAGGTTTGATATTGTAAAGTCATAACTGTATCCTATATGAACAGTGCTGGTCTTTAGCCCTATAAGGCCAATAATGGCATCGCCTGCCTGTGAGGTCATTAATGGTATTCCCCTGTACCATAAACCAAATATCAAGGGATCCTTGTAATAGTACAGACCAATATCGGACTGGTAATATTTAGCCTGCTTCTGGAAGTTGATTGCTACTGACATTACCTCCTGCAGCTTCTGTCTCAGGCGTGTTTTCTTTATTATCTGCATACCTCCGTACAGATTCAGTTTAACTGGCACATAAGCATCATCGCCGTAGAAAGATGTTTTAGGAACGAGCAGATGGTCAAGGGTAATTCCACCCCATATCCTGTCATTATATACCAGTGCTGATGTGGCAAAATCGACGTCAGCAACGTTGTCGAATGGCGGAGGGGTTATTGAAGGAGTTGTACCGCTGCCTGTGATCTGACTGTTAAAGACCAGTTTTGCAATATCAAGCCCCAGGTAGTAGAACTTAAAATTTACACCAGGACGAATATGCCATTCCCTGTTGATATTGAAATCGTATGAATAAAGCAGCCCTATATTAGTAGTGCTCAGATTTCCTGAGCCTGCCACATCATATGTTGCAAGCACACCTATGCCTGAATTAAAACTTGGCATAGCTTTGTCGAAGGAGATGCTGTAAGTATGAAATACCCCCGGAACAGCCGGCCACTGGTTGCGATAGTTCATAGATAACCTGTATTCTTCTGTAGCTCCCGTAAAAGAAGGTGAAAGATAAAGGGAATTGGCATAAAACTGCGAGAAAGTAGGATCCTGCCCTATCACTTCAGTAAAAACAGATACAAAAAAAAGCAAATATATTATCCTTCTCGCCAAAACCGGTCAATTAAGGTAAGTGCATACGAAAATAGCTATTTGTAACCAAAAAGCGTTACAATTTACCAATTATTATCGTATTGGCAGCCTCTTAAGGCCTATAATTCAATCAATGGCGACAATTCTTAGATGAAAGGCAGGATTTATTTGATGAATGAAAAAAAAGAAAAATCCACCACCGATAATGAGAATTTTCATTTTTTCAGGAGGGTTACATCTCCCATTTTTGTAAATGTCTCGCCATTACGGTACTTACCTCTGACTTTCCAGATATATACACCTGTATTGCTCAATTGACCTTTAATATAGCCATCCCAGCCGATATTGATATCGCTGCTTTCAAAGATCAGTATTCCCATTTTACTGAATATCTTCAACTGATATTCGGTTACTCCTGAGTAAACTGGATGAAATACCTCTGCCATCTCATCACTTTTAGGAGAATATAATCCGGCTGAAGGTCCATCAGGATTGGGTATGAAGGCATTAGGAAACTCAATAAAATATTTTGATCCTGAAAAAGCATTCAGGACAAGAACAGAATCGGAGCATCCATATTCATTGATCGCAGCCAGCTTAACATTGTATTGTCCATATTTATTATACCTGTGCTGTGGTTCAAACTGTTCTGAATGGTTTCCGTCACCGAAATCCCACAGGTATCTTACCGCATCTGTTGAATAGTTTACAAATCTTATCATGTCATCCGGGATTACAGCCTGCTCCGGAGAAATCTCGAAATTAGCTACGGGTCTGGGTCTTACTCTAATTACTTCGGTTGAGGTTCCTGTCAGTTTGTCCCCGGTAAATACTTCAAGGGTAACTTTATATTCTCCGTCCAGATCAAAAATCCATTCAGGAGTTTTTTCAATGGAGACCCCTCCATCTCCGAAACTCCAGCGATAAGAGTCAACTTCCGTTGTGGTGCATATAAATCTTACTTTCAATGGGACGCAACCTTCTGTTACAGAAGAGACAAACAGATTTCCTGATGATTTCATTTTGTTAATGAGTTTGTCACTGTCCGTATCCTTTTTTAACAGATCATTCGCAACGACAGACGGGAGTCTGTCAGCCTGAACAACCTCAGCAGGTTTACTTTCTGAATCTTTGTCAGCACTTACCAGTGTCTGCGTAACTGTCTTTTTAGAGGAGGATTCAGATGAAACCTGGGTACCGGTCACTGTTTTCAGATCTTTTGTTTCAGCATCTTCATTTTTAATGGAAACAGCAGGTTTTTCTTCCACCACAGCATTCACATTGTTAACTGAATCAGAAGGAAGTATTGAAGTATTCAATTCAGAAGTTGAAATAAGCAAAGTAGCCACAAAGCCTGCAGCTACAATACCTGCAAGATAATAGACATTAAACCTGGCAGGATTAAATGTTAAAAACTCCTTCCTGGCGAGTTTTTTCATCAGCCTGATATTAACTGAAGGATCAGGAACAATTTCAGCATTTTCCAGCTTGTTCCTGAACAACTCCTGTAATTCCATATCTTCTCTTTCAGTATCCAATTTATCTTTAAAATATTAATTTTTTAACCATTTGCATTATAACTCCTTCTCAAAGACCTGAGTTTTTCCAGCTTGTCTCTGATTACCGCCTTTGCCCTGCTGTATTGCGATTTGGAGGTATTTGTATCGATACTAAGCATTTCAGCTATCTCCTTGTGCTTATACCCCTCAACCGCATAAAGGTTAAAAACCATTCTGTAACCTGCAGGTAATTCATTCAGCACTTTATAAAGCTCATCCGAGGTAAAAAAATCCTCCTCAAAGCTTGTTACCCCGGTTTCAACTGAAACATACTCATCAATATCAATATGATATCTGTGTTTCAGATTCTTGTGATAATAAGTAATTGCAGTATTAACGGCAACTTTTCTCAACCATCCTGTAAAAGAACCTGTTCCTGAAAAATCTCTTATATTAAAATATATTTTCAGTAAACTCTCCTGCAATATATCTTCAGCTTCTTCCTTATCAGTTGAATACCGAAGGCACACTCCAAGCAAAAATCTTGAGTACTTGTCATACAGTACCTGCTGGGATCTTCTGTCATGCCGTATGCATCCCTCAATTATTTGCTGGTCGCTCATCATATACTGAGGACACTTTTATGACAAATGATTGAAAACAATGGTTGCATTATCTGAAAAATATCTTCAAAATAAGCTAAAAAAAATCTTCTGCCGGGTCTGTGAATGACAAAGGTCATTAAAAAATATTTAAGGAAGCTCTTATTTAGCAATTTAATACAGATTAATATATATAAGTTAAAACTGATAAAGATATTCCTATGTTCAACAGATTCATTGCTTCAATATTGCCTTACTTCCCAAAAAAGTTCATATGGATATTTTCAAGGTCATATATCTCAGGTGAAACTATTGATGATGCAATGCGTGTATCAAAGAATTTCAACAGAAGTAACATCAAAGTGACCCTGGATGTTCTGGGAGAATTTATAAAGACTACTGAGGAAGCCGAAAATAATAAAAAGGAATACCTGGGCCTTCTTGAGGCAATCAGGGCAAACAAAATTGATGGTAACGTTTCACTGAAGCCTACAAGCTTCGGTCTTCTAATTGACAAAGAACTATGTTATAACCATATAAGAGAGATAGTGGCCAGGGCTGCTTCCTTTAATAGCTTTATCCGCATCGATATGGAAGATTCTCCATGCACCGATATGGAGATCGAACTGTTCCGCAGGTTGAAAAGTGAATTTCCTTCGAGTGTAGGATTGGTTTTGCAGGCCTATTTGCGCAGGAATCACAGCGATATTGAAAAAATGATGGATCTCCACACTGCTGAAGCACCTTTGAATTTCAGGCTTTGCAAAGGAATATATGTTGAACCTGAAGCCATTGCATTCAAAAAATATGAAGAAATAAATGCTCATTATCTGGAGGATCTTGAACTGATGCTAAAGAATGGCATCTACGTAGGTATTGCAACTCATGACAAACCATTGATCGATGGTGCATACAACCTCATCAGGAAATATAACGTACCAGGCCACAGGTATGAATTCCAGATGCTTTATGGAGTAACCCCAAAGCTAAGGGATAAAATTGTAGCTGATGGACATAAGATGAGAATATATGTACCTTTCGGGAAACAGTGGTTTGGTTATTCAACGCGGCGCCTGAAGGAGAATCCTAAAATGGCGACACATATCATCAAGGCTCTGTTTTATAAGGGGTAAACTGGGTGCTGGGTGCTGGGTGCTGGGTGCTGGTTCCAGGTTTAAAGTTCCAGGTTCAAAGTTCCAGGTTACTGATTACTGATTACCGATTACCGAATACCGATTACTGATTACCGATTACTGATTACTTCTTACTGACATTCTCCAGATACCTGCGGTGTATCTCATCCACCTCAGCAGAAGTTAAGGTTGATTTCATAGCGGCCGGTTTTTCAGGAGGCCCCTTGATAAGGAGATAGGCTGCCGGCAAAATAAGGAATGGACTAATTGCTACAGTCTGATCTGATGGAATGCCTCCCTTTTCGTAAGCTATAGTTCTCTGCTTCTGACTTATAACAGCATAATTATTCATCGGATCGCCAAGCTGGCCCTGTGTCGTTCTGCCCTGATATGCAGATACTGCAACATTACTTTTTGCATTGTCCATAATACCCGGAGTCTTAGGCGCAGCATTCATAATCTCGTAACGCAGGGTTGACTGCCGTGGAATAATTATTACTTCTCCTATTTCTAAAGTATCTGTACTCATAAAAATACCAGCATTGAATTCCCTGCCTTTGAGAGTATCACTTACAAGATATTTTGTCTGCTTATAGCCAAGGCTGTTGAATACTACTGTATCGGATCTGCCAACATAAAAGGTAAATGAACCATCGTAGTTACTTACTGCCTTAAGCGAATTATTTATATAAATCTGTGAATTGGGTATAGGGGATAATGTTCCGGCATCAAGTACCAGTCCGCGAAATAAGATGCCGGAACCTGTATCTTTCTGTGAATAGGAAACTGAATAAAGAAGTGAAGTCAGTATCAGAAGGATACTCTTCACCCTTAACTTAAGGTTCATAACTTAAGAATCAGCTCATCAAGACTCCTTTTAGGAACGTGATGTGTCCGGGAGGTGTCTCTCCAGTATCTGACATCACCTTCCTTTATTTGTTCAATAACGACTTTTTCCACGGGTTTCCCCAGTGCAAGGACGAGAAGGATCTCAAACCTATCAGGGATTCCAAGTTGTTCTGCAAGCTCTTCTTTCTTAACTGACGAGATCATACAACCTCCAAGACCAGCCTCGGTGGCACCAAGCATAATACTCTGTGCAGCTATACCATGATCTATACCGAAGGAATCAGTAATGGTTTTATCCCCAAGTATAATGATGTATGCAGAAGGTCTTTCGCCCTTCCCGGGTCCCGGCCATTCAGTAAGGTATCCTGCCCATGAGAGTGTTGGAAATACCTTTTCGCACTGAATGTTTTTGTTGCAGATAAGGAACTTCAAAGGTTGTCTGTTTGCCCCTGATGCAGAAAGCCTTGCCAGGTTAATAAGTCCTTCAAGAGTTTTGTGTTCAATAAGAAACTCTTCATCAAAGCGACGGAAAGTACGTGTTTTCGTTACCAGATCTTTTATGCTCATAAACGAAATATTTAATATCTGCCTGCAACCTTTTCCCAATCAAGGATTTCCCAGAAAGACTTAATGTAATCAGGTCTTTTATTCCTGTAATCAATATAATAAGCATGTTCCCATACATCGCATGTCATGAGAGGCTTAAGTCCCTTGCGAAGTGGATTTCCTGCATTTGATTCCTGTACTATGCTTAGCTTGCCATCTTCATTTTTAGCAAGCCATGCCCAACCAGCTCCGAAGAGAGTTGCAGCTGCTTTATTGAACTGCTCTTTAAAAGAATCAAATGATCCGAATGATGCATTTATTGCCTCAGCAAGGACACCTGCAGGTACTTTTCTGGGGTCTTTGGCAAAGGTTTCAAAGTAAAATGTATGGTTCCACACCTGTGCAGCATTGTTATAAATACCTCCTTCAGCTTTCTTTATAATTGTCTCCAGATCAGATTTTTCAAACTCTGTTCCGGGGATAAGGCCATTAAGGTTGGTCACATATGTCTGATGGTGTTTGCCATAGTGATAATCAAGAGTCTCTTCACTTATAAAGGGGACAAGTGAATTCATCTTGTACGGAAGTTTAGGAAGTTCAAATGCCATGATTTCTATGATTAAAGTTAATACTAATCATTTAACAAATGATAATAACCAAAGTTCAAATTTAGGATTTTCCTGCCAACAAGGCTAATCCGGCGATAAGAAAATCTTCTCCGGAACAGCCGGAATAACGTTTTTTTCCGAAGCTATACTAAAGAGACTTCTCACTGAATCTTTTCCCTCCTTACCCAGATTTAGTGTGAAATCATTAACATATAGTTTTATATGACTATCCATTACTTTACGATCCATTTCCCTGGCATGACTGGAAACAAATTCATAAGCTGCAGTCGAATCCTTCATGGCATATTCAAGGCTTCTCCTTAAAATTCTGTTCACTTTAACTGCTATCTCCTCCGGAACTGACCTTTTTATAACAATTGCACCCAGAGGAATGGGCTTTCCTGTCAGATTTTCCCAGTATTCTCCCATATCGGCTATTTTAATCAGACCTCTCTTCTCAAAAGTGAAACGGGTCTCATGAATTATCAGTCCGGCATCCACTTCATCCCTGAGTAAGGCATCTTCAATAGCTGAAAATAAATACTCAGTTTTATTAAGTGCATCAGTCCAGGCTATACTGAAAAGCAAATTGGCAGTGGTATATCTGCCTGGTATGGCTATTCGTTTTGAAGAAAGCTCAGAGGTATCAAAGGACCTTTTACTTATCAGCAGAGGACCGTTACCTCTCCCCAGGGCACTGCCGGAATCCAGTATCAGGTAAGCACCGGCAATATATGCATATGCGTGAAAACTGACCTTGGTGATATCAACCTTCGAGGCCATTGCCATGTTATTGAGCTCTTCAACATCAGCCAGAAAATACCCGAATTCTAAACCTTCGGTGTCTATCCTGCCATGTACCATAGCATCAAAAATGAAAGTATCATTGGGACAGGGGGAAAAACCAAGAGTAAGCTTCATACTACTTATCAAGTTTTTTAAAGACTGCCTCAAGTGTAACAGCCATATTCTCAATTGCCAGGGGAATATTCCATTTTTCCCTGGCACGCCTTTCAACCATATTGGATACCGACCTTAGGGCAACGAAAGGTATATTCTCCTTTGCACATATATAAAAGAAAGCTGCACCCTCCATTGTCTCAATAGCAGGATTAAACTTTTCTGAAAGTCTTTGTTTTGTTCTTTCTGATCCTGTTGAAGTATTAACAGTTAGAGCATTAACCGGGTTCAACAGATCCTGAAGTTTCTCACAATAACTGTTTGGTGACCTTATTACTCCATCAGTGAATGGAAATTCATCTTTTTGTGAAAGACCGGCCTCAAAGAGAGTAAAATAATTATCACCGTCCTCTATACCTGCGTCTGCAAAGCAGTCGGAGACAGGCATTACAACACACCCGACCGGAAATTGATCAAGGTAACTTCCTGCAATCCCGAAATTCATGGCAAGGTCAGGCTTTTCATTTACAAATAACCATTTTGATAATGTCCATGCGGTTGACATAATGCCAACACCGCCGATAAGAAGCTCAATATCAAGTGATCCAAAACGGTAATTATCGTTCGTCATGATAATGCCTTTTGTTTTTCTTAAGGCATCAGCTTCTCTGTCCGTGCTCGTTATTAACAGTATTTTTAATGACATCGGAGGTACTTTGATAGCTTTATAGTACTCTAAATATATTGCTTTTACCGGTCACAAAGATCAAAATTAATAGTTAATATTGCATTATAAATGTACTGCAGAATGATTTATCTTACACGCAGGGAAAGATTCTGTGCTGCACACAGGATGTTCAGAGAAGACTGGTCTGATGACCGGAACAGCAAGGTCTTCGGGAAATGTTCAAATCCCAACTGGCATGGACACAATTACATACTTTGGATAACTGTCAAGGGTAATATATCAGACGAGCATGGCTTTGTTATCAATATAAACACACTCAAACAGATAATACAGTCGAGGATTATAGAAAAACTCGACCACAGGAATATTAATCTTGATGTGGATTTCATGAAAGGTAAAATTGCCACTACCGAAAACCTTGCAGTTGCAATATGGAATGAACTGAAACCACATATTGAAACAGAAGGTGCTTTCCTTCATTGTGTAAAAATTGCTGAAACCGAAAATAATTCAATAGAGTACTATGGCTGATAAAATCGAAAAAGTAAATGATGGTTCAGGTATGGTACCTGGCGGTTACAATAGGATAGAGACATGGAATTCTGAGAATATTGAGGAGCTGGCTACCATATACCGGAGGGTATTGGAACTGATCGGTGAAGATCCGGACAGGGAAGGTTTGCTGAGAACACCTGTAAGAGTGGCCAAAGCAATGAATTTTCTTACGATGGGTTATAATATGAATGCTGAAGAGATACTTAAATCGGCAATGTTCAGGGAAGAATACAAACAGATGGTTATTGTGAAGGATATAGATATTTACTCAATGTGCGAACATCATATGCTTCCTTTCTTCGGAAAAGCACATGTTGCATATATCCCCGATGGCTATATCACCGGTTTAAGCAAAATTGCAAGGGTTGTAGAAGCATTTTCAAGAAGGCTCCAGGTACAGGAACGGCTTACAACCCAGATCAGGAACTGTATTCATGATACCCTGAAGCCCCTGGGTGTAGCTGTCGTTATTGAAGCCCAGCATATGTGCATGCAGATAAGGGGTGTACAGAAACAAAATTCTGTCACAACCACTTCCGCTTTTACCGGGATATTCCTGGAGCATCTGAACACGCGTGAAGAGTTTGTTCATCTTATAGGAACCAAACTTCATTAAAAACCATTGACATATCAATTCAAACTATATTCATTACTAAAATTATGAAAGCTTATGTATTTCCCGGTCAGGGCGCCCAGTTTCCGGGTATGGGCAAGAATCTTTATGAGAAGTCAGCTTTAGCTGCCGATATGTTCGAACTGGCAAATAAAACTCTTGGATTCAGGATTACTGATCTTATGTTCAATGGAACTGAGGAGGACCTCAAACAAACAAAGGTTACCCAGCCTGCCATTTTCCTGCATTCTGCCATTCTTGCATCTGTTCTGGGCGATTCTTTCAGACCTGATATGGTAGCAGGTCACTCCCTGGGAGAATTCTCGGCCCTGGTTGCCAATAAAACCCTTTCATTTGAAGATGGCCTGAGGCTGGTTTCCAAAAGAGCCCTTGCTATGCAGAAAGCCTGCGAAATGACTCCTTCAACAATGGCTGCAATTCTTGGCCTGGATGATAAGATTGTAGAGGAAGTTTGTGCAGAAATAAGTGAAGTGGTTGTACCTGCTAACTATAACAGTCCTGGACAAATAGTAATCTCCGGATCGAATGAAGGCATTGACAAGGCAATTGAGGTGCTGAAGACAAAGGGGGCAAAAAGAGCACTCAAGCTGGCAGTTGGCGGAGCATTCCATTCACCTGTAATGGAACCTGCAAGAGTTGAACTGGAGGAAGCAATAAGGAGTACATTTTTCAATAACCCTATATGTCCTGTCTATCAGAATTTCAGCGCCAAACCATCAACAAATCCGGATGAGATCAGATCAAATCTGGTGCTTCAGCTGACCTCACCTGTCCGCTGGACACAAAGTGTTATTAACATGACAGCAGGAGGTGCCACTTCATTTGTGGAAGTTGGCCCGGGAAATGTTCTTCAGGGACTTATTAAGAAAATAAACAAAGATTCGGTAACGGAAGGTGCTGTATATTAGTTGTCATGCGAGTCTTGTGTCCTGCATGAAATCAATTACAAACTAGTCAGAACTTCAGTGTAACATTCTGAATTACTGATTCGTTTAAAGAAAGTGCAACAGGACATGTCTTAACACAGTATTCAAGTATTTTCTTTTGTTTATCAGAAAAGCTGTTACTGCTGAGGTCAAATTCAATTTTTATTTCTCCGATTTTACGCGGAGCATCAGTCATGATTTTAGTTATGCTGCATGAAGATCCATCTATGGAAAACCCATGTTCCCTGGCAGCAATGCCCATTATGGTCAAGATGCAGCTTCCGAGTGCAGATGCAACCAGATCTGTTGGTGAAAAATACTCACCTTTTCCTTTGTTATCAACAGGTGCATCGGTAATTATCACCTTACCTGACCTTACATGAAGCATCTCAGTCCTCAGGTCTCCAAGGTATTTTGTTCTTGTTGTTTCCATATTATAAAATTATTAGTAATCCGTAATATGCTTAGTTTGTTTCAAAAGCCTCATTTTCTACATCACCCCTAAATCCCCCAGCCTTGTTCCGCCGAAGCGGCTATGCGAAGGCGAAGGGGGGACTTATTGATATCCTGCAACTTTATTAAGCCTCCCTTGGGCGGTTTGGGGGTAAAATCTACTAATCATGGTTTCAATATCACCCCCTTATGCTTTCTACCGTCTATCATTATTTCCAGCGGGTTTTCAAACCTGACATGCCTGAGGCTTGTGTTTTCATAAACTGCTTCAAGGGAATTGAGAAAATCCACATCATATGAACCCTCTTTAATAAAAGGATTTATTGTAAAATATCCGACGCGGAATGAAGTAAGGTTCTGGAAGAAGTGTGTTCCCTGGCTGGGATCTATACGGTAATTCTTAAGTCCCGATTCAATAATTATCCTGGCTGCTGAAATCTGTGGCCATATTACCGGTATTCCCAGCCATGGATCGGAAGATCCCCATCTTCCTGGACCTATCAGTACATAACCTGTTCCCTGTTTAACAAATTGAGTATTCAGATTCTCAATTTCAATTGCAATATTTTTGTTATTTGCTGCATTGAATGATTCGGGTCTGATATAAACCAGATCATATATCCCTTTAAATATCCCATTCCCTAAGGCCGAATCGGAATAGACAATTGTATTTTCAGCTTTTATATTACCGAGGTTAATATTCAGAGTCTCTTCTGTATGTACAATCGGCCTGATCTGGAGGAAACTGAATATCTTTGGAGTTCCGGGAGGTGTCTCAAGGTTGGCGGCAAACTCTATCTCCACAGGATTATTCATCTCCTTCTGGCCCAGTTCAAGAAGTGTGCTGAGTATCTCGGCAAGAGGAAATGTTTTGTGCTGAAGAATATTTGCAAATGTTATTATCCGCTTGCCCGGATGAGTAATCCCATCACGAAGGACATGGTTAACCCTGTCGTATGTGGATGCCACATGCTTCATTGCCGAATCATTATTCGCATCCTTAATATCGATCTTAAGAATATTAATTCCATCATCAGTAGATGGTACAAAGCTGCTTAAATTGAGATCAAGTGCACAGAATACCTTTTGTGAATCACGAAGTGCAGTTTCGGGTGATGAAAGCTGAAGTATCTTTTTAGGATATTTAGGTGAAAACCGCAGAGATAAACCACCTTCAACAATCAGTTTTCCCAAGCCAAAAGCCATATTAACAATACCATCTGTGGCCTTCTCCGAACCTATCGGGTAATAATTAATTGACCGGGCAACTCCCGATAAAGTCGGGTAATAAATATCGCCATGACGGGTACCACACACCTCCTGTAATACTATACCCATCTTTTCTTCATCTATCACATTTGCAGTTGCTGTCATGTAAGCCTTGCTGCTTTTGTAATAAACCGATGCATAAACTTCCTTTATGGCATCCGACAACATTTTTACCATCATCTTATTGTCGGCAAGGCGCGGGATCATATAGGTTGAATAAATACCTGCAAACGGCTGATAATGTGAATCTTCAAGTTTGCTCGAAGAACGGACAGCTATTGGAAAGTTCCTGGAGACAGCAAGGAAAGCATAAAAATCCTGGTAAACATGACCCGGAAGTTCAGCATACAGAAACCTTTTAAGTATCTCGTCATCTGAAAGTTCAGAAAGGGCAACTGAATACAGGTTATTCTGCTCCATGAACTCGTCAAAAATATCTGTGCTCAGAACAACGGTCCTTGGAATCGTGATAATGACATCGGGGAATTTATTGAAAAGCTTGTTGTGCTTAATTATCCGGTTGATGAAGGCAAGTCCCCTTGCTTTTCCTCCAATTGAACCCTCTCCGATACGCGAGAAAATCTGATACTCATCAAAACTTGACTTGTCAAACTTTGCAATCACCCCCCTGCCTTTGCCAAGTCTGAAACTTGAGATAGCAACATACAGGAACCTCCTCATCTCATCCATTGTTTCAAAATCTTCCTTCCGTATGTATTTAAACATCTGGGCAACAGGAAATAATGCCCTGGCATTCAGCCATTTTGAAAAATGGTTCCTCGAAGCATGATACTCAAGTGAGTTATCGGGAATTGTCAAAATCTTTTGCTGAAGACTCTGAAGATCTGTTGCAATTGCTAATGGTTCCATTGTTTCAGGGTTCCTGAAAACAAAAGGGCCGAAAGCAAGGTTCTGGATGATAAAGTTGCGAAGCTCGAGAGAGAGAGATTTGGAATATTTATTGATAAATCCTGCACCCATCTCCTCGGCCGCCTTCTTATGTGAAATATTTGAAGACTGAAGCAGGAAAGGGACCTTATCATCGTCGGCCATCACCACTTTACACAGCTCAATACCTGCATACTCATCCTGCACACCATCCCTCTTGTAACTTATATCGGAGATGACTCCAAGCACATTGTATTTATACTTGTTGTAAAGTGCCAGTGCATCATTAAAATTACTGGCGAGGAGGATTTTTGGACGACCTCTCATTTTGAGCATTCTCTGGTGTTCATTTAGTGCTTCCCTCTGAAAATCGAGCGACTGCATCAGAATGATCCTGTAAATGTTCGGGAGATAAAGCGAGATATACCTGATCGAATTCTCAACAAGGATAATAGCCTGGACACCAATATTTTCAATATCGTTTTCAGCATTCATCTTGTCTTCAATCAGTTTTATTATCGCTAATATAAGCGATGCATCTCCAAGCCAGCAGAAAACATAGTCAATCGCACTGAGGTCTTCACCTTCCAGCCTCAATGATACCTCCCGCGAAAAATATGTCAGTACCACGATGGGGATCTTGTCATATTTTCCCTTTATTCGTTTGGCCAGACCAAAGACATCAGATCCTTTGAGGCTGAGCATGGAAATCACAAGGTCAATATTACCTTCACTCAGAATTTTGAATGCCTCTTCTTCATTATCTGTCTGTACAAATGTGGGAGGATATCTCAGGTTAAGAGAGGCATATTCATTGAAAATCTGTTCATCGATCCTTCCATCTTCCTCAAGCATGTAGTTATCATAATTACTGCAAATTATAAGTACCCGATGAATCCTCTTATTCATGAGAAGATCAAAGGAAGTGTCGGTAAAGTCATATTTCTGGATATCCAGTATACCGTCAATGAATGTCATAGTCTGATCGATTAATTATTTAATGAAGTAACACTTGCGAGTTCCTTCAATCTCTCCTTCTGATCATGAAGAAGATGGTTGTATTCAGGTCCGGAGTTTATGCTGGCATCCATCAAGGATTGAAACAAACACTTAGCTAATCTACATTCCAGGTTGAACCGCTCAAAAGCAGGTCATCAACACATTTGATCTTTGCTTTTTCCTGTACGCTTTCAATCTGTTTGTGAACCGAAGAATCATAGGTTAGTCCTTCGACTGCCCTTATTATCCCCAGGGCAACAGGATATTCCGGATATCTCATGTTTGCAAGCATGTATTGAATTCCCGGATTTGGCTCTGTTACATCATGAACAATAAGATCCTTTTCGGTTATTCCGTTCTCTCCTATTTTTACAACCTTAAGCTTAAGTCCATCCAGAATCAGTCCCTTGTCATTATTCTTGCCGAATATCATTGGCTGACCATGTTTGAGAATAATTGTCCTGTCATCCCTGACTTCCTTACCTGTTACTTCATCATGAATCCCGTCATTGAATATCACACAGTTCTGCAGAATCTCCACAACACTTGTTCCCTTGTGTCGCGCAGCCTCTATATAAATCTGTGTCGATAGAGCTATATTGGCATCGACAGTTCGTGCAAAGAACTTTCCTTTGGCACCGATAACCAGTTCTCCTACAGAGAAAGGTTCCTCTACAGTTCCGAAAGGAGATGTTTTGGTAACAAGTCCTTTGCCTGATGTCGGAGAAAATTGTCCCTTTGTAAGGCCATATATCTCATTGTTAAAGAGCAGCAGATTCAGATCAACATTTCGTCTTACAGCATGAATAAAATGGTTTCCCCCTATTGCCAGTGCATCACCGTCACCTGTAATCTGCCATACTGAAAGTTCAGGATTAGCGGTTTTTACCCCGGAAGCAATTGCTGATGCACGGCCATGTATCCCGTGAAATCCATAGGTATCCATATAATATGGAAACCGCGATGAACAGCCAATGCCGGAGACAAAGGCAATCTTTTCCTTTGGAACTCCAATTTCAGCCAGTGCTCTCTGAACGGAGCTGAGAACTGCATGATCGCCGCAACCCGGACACCATCTTACTTCCTGATCGCTTTTAAAATCCTTTGCGGTAAATTTTACAGCTGTCTCTTCCATATTACTTTTCCTCCAGCATTTTAATGCATTTCTCTTTTATGTCGTTGATGGTAAAAGGAATTCCCTGAACCTTGTTAATCTGGTGGTAAGTGAATTCCTGATGCTTCATCCTCAGATAATCAGCGAACTGACCCAGGTTCAGCTCGCAAACCACTATCCTTTTGAAACTGCGGAAAACTTCTTTTACATTACCTGGTAAAGGATTTATGTAGTTGAAATTTACAAAACTCACATTATACCCCTCTGCCAGAAGTTCCCTGAATGCGGTAATAATAAAACCATAAGATCCTCCCCAGCCGACAAGCAGAAGTTCTCCTTTTTTATCTCCCTGCACTTCAAGATCAGGAATCTCATTCACAACACGGGCTACCTTTTCAGCCCTGATTTTTACCATCTTTTCATGGTTTTCAGGAAGATAGGAGACATTTCCAAGGGTGTTTTTCTCAAGTCCTCCTATCCTGTGCTGAAGTCCAGGAACACCGGGAATTGCCCATGAACGTGCAAGTCTCTCTTCATCACGTTTATAGGGGATAAAAGGGAGTTCGTCTTTATTTGCAAACCTTGGTTTTATTTCACGTAGTTCTTTCATTGCAGGAATCTTCCAGGGCTCTGTTCCATTTGCAAGGTAACTATCGGTCAGCAACAGAACGGGAGTCATATGTTCCAGTGCCATTCTGGCTGCATCATATGCATAATCGAAACAATCGGTGGGAGTACTGGCTGCAATAACAACTACCGGACATTCTCCGTTTCTGCCATAAAGAGCCTGAAGGAGGTCAGCCTGTTCAGTTTTGGTAGGCAGACCGGTTGACGGGCCTCCCCGCTGAACATCAACTATAACAATCGGAAGTTCAGTCATTACAGCCAGTCCGATTGCCTCTGATTTAAGAGCAAGCCCCGGTCCTGATGTTGTAGTAATGGCAAGTTTACCGGCAAAGCTTGCACCAATCGCAGTGCATATACCAGCAATCTCATCCTCTGCCTGAAAACTGATCACTCCCAGGTCTTTTCGTGCAGACATCTCTTCGAGGATACCTGTTGCAGGTGTAATAGGATAGGATCCGATAAAAGCCTTAAGCCCTGCCTTCTCTGCCGCAGCAATAAATCCCCATGCAGTAGCCTGATTTCCATTGATATTACGATAGGTTCCCTTTGCTATAGGAGCAGGAAGAATTTTGTATACAGGAGTCAGTGCTTCTATAGTTTCAGCATAATAATAGCCAGCCCTCAGAGCAATCTTGTTAGCTTCAGCTATTGAAGGCTTATGACTAAATTTCTTATCAAAAAATACTTCTGTATAATTAAGTGAGCGGTCAAAAAGCCAGTAAACCATTCCCAGAGCAAACATATTCTTTGTTCTGAGGACTGTCTTGGGATCAAGTCCAAGATCTTTCAAAGCCTCTTTGACAAGAGTTGAAATAGGCGCAGCAATTATGTTATATGATTCAAGTTTTTCTTCCTTTATCGGATCGGTTTTATATCCTGCTTTCTCGATATTTTTTTCTGTAAAATTATCCTGGTCATAAATTACAGTTCCACCCTCCTTTACCCAGGCTGCATTTGCCCTGATAGCAGCCGGGTTCATTGCAATGAGAACATCTGAAAAATCACCCGGAGTATTAACTTCCGAGTGACCAAGGTGTACGGTAAAACCTGAAACACCACCTACAGAACCTTGTGGAGCACGAATCTCAGCCGGGTAGTCAGGGAAGGTTGAAACATCATTTCCAAATAATGCTGCAGTATCTGAAAACAACGTACCGGTAAGCTGCATCCCGTCCCCTGAATCACCTGAGAACCTGATTACAACCTCTTCTCTTACTATAACATCTGCTTTTCTACCCATTATGTCTTTAATTTTATTCTGACTAAGTCTTTGTCAAAAACCTCTTATAATTCACAAAACTAACTAATTAATAATGCAAATTCATACAAAAAATGTAACTGTCTTATGATAATGATCATGTTTTATGAATCAGCTCCAGATGTCTGACTTTTGCAGGTTTATCTCACCTTCAAAAAACATCTTTGCAATCTTTTCAAAATATGGAGTATAATCTGAAACAAAGAACTGATCCTTCACTATTCCTGTGTCATTAAGGAGGTTGTTTTTATCAAGTACCTCACGGAGAATAACTGACACTATTCTGGCAGAATCAATAACCTCAACATTGAAATTGAATATTTTGCTGATCTGGTTCTTTATTATCGGATAGTGGGTGCAGCCCAGGATCAGTGCCTGAATCCCTTCCAGTATTTCATTCGAAAGATATGTACGTATTATGGCATTGCTGATGTCATCAAAAATAAAACCCTCCTCTATCATAGGCACCAGCAAAGGAGTGGCCAGAGACACTACAGTTGTTGCCGGAATTGCCTTATTTAGCTTTTTTTCATAGGTTCCTGAACTAATAGTTCTCTTAGTACCAATAACACCTATCCTGTTTATTTTCCTGGTTTTCAGGAACTCAACAACAGGATCAATTACATCAATCAGGATCACTCTATTTTCGAATTCTTTCTTTAAATATTCGAAAGCTGAGGCAGAAGCTGAATTACATGCAATCAGAACAACTTTTGAGTTATGGTCAAGCAGGAACTCAGTAATTCCCTTTGAATAGGACCTGATAGCCTCTTCTGACTTATCACCGTATGGAAGATGGGCTGTATCTCCAAAATAGACTATACTTTCACCCGGGAGGATCTGTTTGATCGCATGAGCAACCGTAAGACCTCCCACTCCTGAATCGAATATTCCAATTGGCTGATTGTTCACTTATTGTCATTTTACCCCCAACCCCCCAAGGGGGGCTTTCAAATTCAGGGATGGATAAAAAAACTGTCTCAAAAGCTTGTCTCCCCTTGCTTTACCCCTAAATGCCGCAAAAGCGGCACTTATTGATATTCTGCAACTTAATAAAGCCCCCCTTGGGGGGTTTGGGGGTTATAAATGAGCTTTTGAGACAGCCTCTTATGATATTTTTTATATGTTATTATTTTATGCCGAGCTTAGCTTTAGCCAGAGGCATAATATTCGTACTTTTTGTCTCATCATAATAGACCAGAGAGCTTCCCTGCCCTACTGTAAATATGTAAACAAAACCGTTTTCCTTGCCAACATCCTTTATCGCTTTATCGATTTTGGCCATTATAGGCTGAAACAATTCGGCCTGTTTTTCCTGAAGCTGCTGCTGTGCGCTTGCCTGAAATTCCTGAATACGCCTGTTCATATCCATAAGTTCCTGTTCCTTTGTCTGTCTGACTATGTCGGTAAGATTCTTGGCCTCTTTATTATATGCTTCACTTTTATTGTTCAGTTCAACCTGCATAAGTTCAAGCGCATTGATCAGATCCTGACGGAACTTTTCCAGGTTCGTAGTGGCAGAATCATAATCCGGCAGTGCCTGGATAAGTTCATCACTGTTAATATGACCGAATTTTAAATTCTGTGCATTAATATCATGACCCGAGAATCCGAGAAATAACAAAACAACTGCTATACCTGTTAATCTTTTCATTTGATGACTTTTATTTTAACAATTTGTGCAAAAGTAATTAATTAATTCTTATAACCTAATTTTTCAAGTACCTGATCACTCAGATCGAATTTCGGATTCGCAAACAGAATATTGCCTCCTGCTGCGGTATCGAAAATAACAGCATAGCTGCCATCGACAGCTATTTCCTTAATTGCTTTAAGTATCTCATCCTGTATGGGTTTAACAAGTTCTTCCCTTTTCTTGAACAGATCACCCTCCATACCGAAGTACTTATTCTGAAGCGCCTTCATCTCTTTTTCCTTATTGATTATGGCTTCCTCTCTTTTCGCTTTCATATCCTGTGAGAGAAGCACAGCTTCACTCTGATAGGACTTATACATCTGCTCAACAACTGCATATCCATCGGCAACTTCCTTTTCCCACTGCTTTGAAAGCTTATCGAGCTGCTCCTGTGCTGTTGTAAAAGCAGGTATATTTTTCCTTATATACTCAGAATCAACAAAAGCATATTTCTGGGCTACTGCCATTGCAGTCACCAGAACAGATAATAATATAATCAGACCTGTTTTTTTCATGACATGTAAATTTTTAATTGTCTTATTAAAATTGCTGACCTATAACAAAATGGAATTGTGATTTATTTGCATTTGTTTGCCCTGTTGGTACAGGATCGAATCCATATCCCCAGTCGATACCAAGCAGACCGAACATCGGAAGGTTGGCCCTGAGTCCAAAACCTGCTGCACGGCACATATCGAAAGGATTGAATTCAGGAAGTGAATACCAGGCTCTTCCTGTTTCAATAAATGCAAGTCCGTAAATTGTTGCCTGAGGATTCAGTGAAACAGGATATCTCAATTCTAATGTGATTTTTGAATATACGTTACCTGAGGGTTTCCCCTTTACCGGATCATATGGGGTAAGAGAACCGTTTGTATAACCTCTCTGGGCTACAACCTCACGGCCGTAGAAATTATATCCGGACATGCCGTCACCGCCAACATAGAAATATTCAAAAGGTGATGGGCCGATATCAGGATTGTAATAGCCAAGATATCCGAAAGCAGCCCTGGTATTAAGAACAAGCTTGTCGTCGTTTGGCGATAAAGGGAAATAATAGTCTGCCTTGAATACCCATTTATGAAATTCTATCCAGTTGTATTTCACCTGGTCTGTTACATCAGACATATCCTTTCCGCTGATCAGTGACCATGGAGGTGTTAACTGCAGTGAAAGAGAGAATGAGGAACCGCTCCTTGGATAGATCAGGTTGGGGCTGGTTGAAAACCTGGTCAGACGTGTAGTAAGGCTCAGCATATTTGATGTCCCGTTATCAAACAGGAAGCTGTAAACCTGGTAATCCTTAAGGAAATACCGCTGGTAACTCAGTTCACCATACAGCGAGAAGAAATCATCAGGCCAGTTAAGCCTTTTCCCGAGCCCCAGAGTGGCACCATCAATGATCATCGACTGTCGTCCCTGTTCATTCTTACCCTGTCCGTTAGTCATAACAGAACGGTAAACTGAAAGAGAGAAGGTATTTGGCTTCTTACCTCCAAGCCAGGGTTCAACAAAAGATATTGTATATGACTGGTAGACCTTACCGTTTGACTGGATCCTGATACTTAGTGATTGTCCGTCACCTGAAGGATAAGGTTTCCACTCCTTGAGGTCGAAGAAATTCCTCATTGCGAAATTATTGAAGCGGACACCTACTGTTCCGACAAGCATTCCTGCACCCCAGCCTCCCGATATCTCAAACTGATCGTTTGCCCTTTCCTCAAGTTTATAAAGCAGGTCAACAGTTCCGTTAGCTATATCGGGCAATGGTGTGGGATTAATTTTCTCAGGGTCGAAGTGACCTATTACACCAAGCTGACGAATCGACCTTATTATTTCTCCCTTACTGAATAAGTCACCTGGAAGTGTGCGAAGTTCGCGCCTTGCCACATGTTCATTTGTCCTTGTATTTCCGGCAATAAATATATCATTCAGGTATGCCTGATCCCCTTCAAAGATCCTTATCTCCAGATCGACAGAGTCTTTCTCTACCCTGGCTTCAACAGGCGTCAGCCTCGAAAAAAGGTAACCATAATCCTGGTAAACTGAGCTTACTGCATCCGTGGCACCTGCAGAACCATTAAGCCTGTCATCGATAAGTGACTGATTATAAACAGAACCTTTCTTTACATTGAATTTTGCTTCAAGGAATTCTTTAGGGTAGACGCTGTTTCCGACCCAATTGACATTTCTCAGAAAGTACTGGTCCCCTTCCTCTACTTTTATAACAAGGCCTACTCTGTTTTCTTCTGTTGGATAAAGTGAATCAGAGACAATTGAAAAATCCTTGAAACCATTATCATTATAAAATGTTATAAGCTTCAGTTTATCTTCCTCGAACTTATCTTCAATGAATTTTGATGCCCTGAAGAAGTTAAGGTTTTTTATTTTTGTTCCCTTCATCTTCCTGAGAAGCTTGGAGGTCTCAAAATATTCATTGCCGATAAAATTGATTTCAGAGATCTTTACTTTTTCCTTCTTGTTGACATCAACGGTCAGGAGAACATTGTTTGCCTGGTCCGGATCATCTTTTTGAATGAAATTTACTTCGGTATTGAGGTAGCCTTTTTCTACAAAATGGTCCTTTATTATTTTACGGGCAGTATTAAGAAGGTATGGTGTAACCTGTGATCCTACAGGAAGATTTATTTTTTCAACCAGGTCCTGTGATTCCGATTTCTTCAGTCCGTTATATTTTACAGATGATATCCTGGGTCTCTCCTGAAGTGTAATATCCAGGAAGACTGTATCCATGGATGTTCTTGTAATTGAAATTCTTACATCCGAAAATAATCCCTGCTGCCAGAGCTTTTGTACAGCAAGTTTAAGTTCATCACCAGGAACTGTAATCTCCTGCCCCAGCCTTAAACCTGAAATTCCGATAAGTGCATTTGGGTCCAGGAATCTGACACCGGTGACTGTCACTCCCCCGATGACATAATCATCAAAGTTCATGTAATTATAAATCTCCTGTTTTTCAAGCTTTTCCTGCGCAATTACCGGTATGATTGCCGTAATAAGAAAAATAACGAGGATCGATATTTTTTGTTTAATAACCTTCATTTTTATTTGTCCGCTACCTGTTCACTTGTCTTGCCAAACCTTCTTTCCCTTCTCTGATACTCAATAATTGCTTCATAAAAGTTATCCTTACCAAAATCGGGCCAAAGTGTTTCCGTTATATAAAGTTCTGCATATGCCAGTTGCCACAAGAGGAAGTTGCTTATCCTCATTTCACCGCTTGTCCTGATCATCAGGTCGGGATCAGGAATTCCTGCTGTAGAGAGGTAATTTCCGAACCTATCTTCATTAACTGAATCAATGTTCACTACCCCGTTTTTTACATCGTTTGCCAGTCTCCTTGCTGCCTCCGTTATCTCCCATCTGGAACTGTAACTCAGGGCTACAATAAGACTAAGCCCCGTGCAAGCGGATGTGAGTTTTATTGTGTCATCAAGTCTTTCTCTTACATCATCTGCCAGCCTGCCGACATCACCTATTGTCATCATCCTGATATTGTTTTTTATCAGTGTTTCGGTCTCCTTGTTTAGTGACTGTATCATAATCGACATAAGCGCTGAGACCTCCTCATCGGGTCTGCCCCAGTTTTCTGTTGAGAAAGCATACAAAGTAAGATATCTCACTCCCAGTTCAGCTGCTGCTTCAATAACATTTCTAACGGCATTAACTCCCTGCTGGTGACCAAAAACCCTGTCAAGGCCTCTTTGCCTTGCCCATCGTCCGTTACCATCCATGATAACCGCGATGTGGGATGGTAGTTTTACAGTATTGATCTGTTCCTTAAGAGACATATTTATCTTTTCCTCTTCGAATCAACGTCATTATAGGCAGGACAACCTGCCAGTTTATTATAAATCTTCCAGGTAACACAAATGCCTGTAAATGTGTACCAGTCATTGTTATGGAGCCATCCATGATCCTCGGCAGCCACCATATCATTCAGGCCGTCAAAGTTATCATAAAAAGTTTTACGAAAACCATATTCTGCTTCTATTCCAAGATTTTTATAAACATTAATCTTGAAACCTAGGGAAAAAGGTATTACCGGAACAAATGTAAGTCCTTGTGTATTAACCAGTGACATTCCCAATCCACCTGCTAAGTAAGGAGTATAATTCCACCTCTTTCCATCAGTTGCATAGGGGAAAAAATTAAACTCAAACTGAGCGGCTAATTCGGCAACCATTCCGGAGAAAGATGCATTTCTTGTCTGCTGAAAATCATTATCAAAATCTTTATCACTGCCCTGGAGACCTCCGGCGAATATATTAGCTCTGACTGATTGGCGGGGATGAAGGTTGTACCTGTAGAAAAGACCAGCTGCAGGCAAAGGAGCATATAAGGGCCTGTTGGGATTTATGTCGCCAAAATACGAAGAAACACCACCGAATACCCCGTAATCAGATTTTCTCTGACCGCTCAGCATCAGTGAAATCAGGAAAAATAAGGAAATGAATTTAAGTCTTTTCATCAAGAGTATCCCGGCTCATTATTACCTGAATGAAGGCCAACCGTTTTTGCCTGTCTTTACCTTGTAAGTAACAACGAAATTCAAATAATAATAAACGTCATTTGAGCTGGAATATTGTGAAGTATAACCATCAAGGTAATCAGAGAAAGTATATCGCCCGCCAATTTCAACTCCAAAATTAAAATTCGGAGAAAAAATCAGACTTGTCCCCACTCCAATCGGTATAACAGGGGTAAATCCACCTGATTTAAATCCGGAAGCATTTTCCAATTTAGTGTTCCCGCTTACCGTGTACATCATGCCTCCAACTCCTGTAAACGCATAAAAATCAAGGGAATTAATTAGTGTTGAAAAAAATCTTTTCCCGGAACTTACAAATATGTAGCTATTCTCTGACCTGTTTTTGATAAAATAATATTCCCCGATAAGGGCAGGCTGGAAAAAAGCTGTAGAAGCTTCAAAACCCCTGCCTTCATTTGATCCTCTTTCGTCTGTTGCCTTCAGTAGCCCTCCGGAAAAACTTAACCTGGCACTTACAGTTTGAATTATCCTGTATTTGAAGCTGATATCTCCATTAATTCTTGTCTGAAGAAAGCTCATGTCCTTTAGCCCGAGTATATTTTCACCCTGTGAAAATCCGCCTACATCTCCGAAGAAAAAAGTGGGTCCCAGGCCTCCGCTCAATTCATACCTTTTCAGCTTCCAGAGCTGAGCCTCCGTAATATGACCCATGAGGCAGAAAAGAATAAGCATCAGAAGGGATCGTTTCATTTAAATCACTTTTTATCAGATACAAATATAATAATCAATTATTAAAAAACATTAATAACTGAGTTAAATGAGTCTTAATTCCTGCGATCAAGTCCCCACATTAGTTTGTTTCTCAGGGTACTGTAAAAATCCGTTCCATTAAGCATTACCGTCTTGAGCTTCACACTGTCCATTGCAATATGAACCTCTTCCGAGAAAGGCACACGTTTCGACCGGAAATCACAGGTTGCCATATACTCGGTGCTCCTGCCTTCCATTACCATCTTAAGACGGCTTTCTCCCGATATTATAATTGGACGAATAGTTAGGTTATGAGGTGAAATAGGGGATATTATTATACTGGTATCCTCTGGTGAAAGAATTGGTCCTCCCGCACTTAAATTATAGGCTGTAGATCCTGTTGCAGTGGAGATAATAAGGCCATCGGCCCAATAAGTATTTAGGGGAATGTTGTCGACATATACATTAATGGTTATCATACTTAGATCTGCCTTTTGAATTGTTATTTCATTCAGGGCAGAGGATCCGTTCTGATCAAAAAGACCTTCCGGTTTGCCTATTTTAAGAAGACATCTTTCTATTATACTATATTCCCCATTGATCAGCATATCAATCGATTTCCCGATATCATCAGCAGGTATATTGGCAAGAAATCCCATTCTTCCGGTATTTACACCTGCAACAGGAATACCGGTATCTTTAACCTTCTGAACAGTCTCAAGAAATGTACCATCCCCTCCAACACTTAGAAACAGATCAGGCAAAACGGAAAGTGAAGAAAGCTCTGTAAATCTCTCAATCTGTTCACCACCAGGACACAGCAAAGAATCTTCTGATTTCTGGTAGATCTGCATCCTAATTCCTCTCCTGCAGAACTCTGTAATCAGTCTGTTCACACCTTCCTTTGTTCGTGCATTGGAATCCTTACTGAATATGGCAACCCGGTTTAGCATGAATCATATATTTAAATACTTCATGAGCAGGTCAAAACGCTCCTGGTAAAACTGGTCGATCGAATCAGAACTGGCAACCCAGGTCCTTACTTCATAATTATACCTTTCAAAGGTCCTGATCACTGAAGATAAATCATTGCTGTTCAGTTTAAGTGTAACCTCCAGCTTAATAGAATCAGGTGGTGATGTTACATACATACTGAGCACCTTGATGTTATTGCTCTCAACAATCTGGGCAATCTGAGAAAGGGTATAGTCGCGCTCAATTATCTCCAGAACAATTATTGCCCCCGGCTGATCCATGGAAGACATTGCTGCAATATGCCTGATGAGATCATTTGTCGTTATTACTCCTTTGTAAAAATGGCTCGGGTCCAGAACCGGAACGACTGTAAGTTTTAGCCTGGCAGCCAGTCCGATAACCTCAAACATATGCTGATCGCCTGTAACAAAAGGTTTAAGAAGTGTCAGTGCATGATTTCCGATCGGTTCATCAGGCTGATTCATATCATATATATCGGCATCTGATATCAGTCCCAGAAACTCCTGATTATTAACAATAGGGAGATGAGATATCCTGAAAATCTCCATCCAGTTAAGAGCAGTCTGTCCCAGATCAGATGTTTTCAGGGAGGGAATTACTTCAGATATCAGGTCCTTTGCAACCATTTATAGTGATATTTTCAACTAATATAGTAAAAAAAATTCCAGTTGTTGTACTTTTGTTTCATCAATACAAATACGGTAAAAACACATATTTATTATAATGACAAAGTTAAGTGTTAATATCAACAAGATCGCAACTATCAGGAATGCCAGGGGAGGAAATATCCCAAATGTGCTTACGGCAGCTATAAACTGCCAGCTTTTTGGTGCTGATGGCATAACAGTACATCCAAGGCCTGATGAAAGACATATCAGATACAGGGATGTACTCGACATAAAACCTATTATTACTACAGAATTCAATATTGAAGGAAATCCTAACGATAAATTTATTGCCCTGGTACTTTCAGTAAAACCTGACCAGGTGACACTTGTGCCTGATGCCCATGATGCCATAACATCAAATGCCGGGTGGGACACTGTTAAGTACAAAAGTTACCTCACAGATATAGTATCAACTTTTAAAAAATCAGGTATAAGGACATCTCTTTTTGTTGACACCAATATTGAAAACATTGAGTATGCTGCACTTACAGGAACTGACCGGGTGGAACTTTATACCGAACCATATGCTACTGAATTTGCCACGAACTCAGTAAAAGCAATAGAACCTTTTGTCAGGGCTGCAGAAGCGGCAAGAAAATCCGGACTTGGCTTAAATGCCGGGCATGATCTGAATCTTGACAACCTGCGCTATTTCCACCAGAATATTCCCTGGCTGCTGGAGGTTTCAATTGGTCATGCACTTATTTCGGATGCACTCTATCTTGGTCTTGAGAATACTATTCAGATGTATAAAAGGCAACTGGCCGGTTAATCAATGAAATGAGACTCTTCTTCCGAAGTCATGGCAGCGGACCTCCGTTAATAATCCTTCACGGGCTATATGGATCATCGGATAACTGGGTATCCATCGCAAAGAAAATTGGTGAAAATTATACCGTTTACCTGCCTGACCTGAGGAATCACGGACAATCTCCTCATTCTGCTATAATGAATTATCAGGCAATGAGTGAGGACATTGAGGAACTGTCTGAACACCTCGGCTTAAAGAATTTTTTTCTGGCAGGACATAGCATGGGTGGAAAAGTAGCCGTGGCTTACTCAATTAAATGGCCGGAAAAGCTCAGTGGGCTTCTCATCGCTGATATTTCACCCTTTGCAAATGTTACTACAGAAAATAAGGCCTTCATGCTTCATAAAAGCATCCTTGAAGCAATGAGTTCCCTAAACTTTTCGAACATTCATTCACGGACCGACGCTGATGAAGAACTTAAAAAAAAGGTAATTGATGAAAATATCAGAGGATTCATACTAAAAAATCTTCAAAGAATCAGCGGGAACAACTTTAGCTGGAAACTAAATGTAAAGTCAATATTAAACAATCTGAACCATATTATGGAGGGTATTGACATCAGCAAAGTACCTGAAAACCAGATCACAGGTTTCCCGGTAATTTTCCTTAAGGGTTCTGAATCAGACTATTTAAGCAACTCAGATTATCCCGGTGTCCTGAAAATATTCCCTTCTGCCGAAATAAATGTGGTAAAAAACGCCGGACACTGGCTTCATGCAGATCAGCCCGATGAGGTTGCCAGGAACCTTTTAAGCCTTACCGGAGATTTCTAGGAAAATGTTACTGACTCTATTCTATCAGCAGTAACAAGTGGTTTATTCATAAACCTCAGCAGGATCTGAACAATTGCCAGAACATCCTTTTCACAATAACGGACAATCCTTTCAATATCTTTTTCTCTGTAATAGATCCCTGCCACCATGCTCCCGTCAATATCATCCTTTGGAGTGGGTATGCCCAAAACCGAAGTCAGAAGGTCGAGTGATGTGTAGTTCTTGTAATCACCGAATTTCCACAGATCCACTGTATCAAGCAGCTTAACCTCCCAGGGTTTCTTTCCGGCATTATCGAGCAGTTCCGGAATCTGCATGCTGTTGATAATCATCCTCCGGGCAATATATGGATAGTCAAACTCCTTTCCATTGTGGGCACAAAGAAGAGACTCCCTGTTTGACCTGGTGAACTTCGAAAGCATAGCGGAGAATTCGGTTAGTAAAACCTTTTCATCATCCCCGTAAAATGATTTAAGCCTGAGGGCATACGGATCCTTTTCCTTAATGTAACCGACTGAAATGCATATTATTTTTCCGAATTCCGAATAGATTCCTGCTCTCTCATAAACATCCTTTGCCGTCTGTTCAGTCGTTCTGAATAGTTTTGATTTCTTATCCCAGAGAGTCTGCATCCGCGGTTCGAGCATTTCAATCGACTCTGCAACAGGAACTGTCTCAATATCGAGGAAAAGTACATCCTCTATTCTGATGTTGTCAAGCATTTTGTTTTGTATTACTTTTAGTGAGGTGCTTTTCTATTATTGATATGAGAACCTCTATGCCAACCTGGTTCTCCCCGCCACCCGGAATGATTATGTCGGCATATCTTTTGGAAGGTTCAATAAACTGAAGATGAGATGGTTTTACTGTATCATGGTATCTTTCCAGAACTTTCATAACTGTCCTCCCACGTTCAATTATATCACGCTGTATCACCCTCCCAAGCCTGTCGTCAGCATCTGCATCAACAAACACTTTAATATCAAACATTTTCCTGAGTCCTGGATCGGTTAGAATAAGTATCCCCTCAACAACCACTACCCTTGAAGGCCTGATTGTAATAGTATCCTCTGATCTTAGGCATGTCAGGTATGAATAAATTGGCATCTCAACATTATGTCCCTTTCTCAGCTCCTTAAGATGTTCAATAAGAAGGTTGAATTCCACTGAATCGGGATGATCAAAATTAATCTTCTGCCTCTCTTCGACCGATATTCCTCTGTTATCCTTATAGTAGGAGTCCTGCGGTATAACCAGAACTTCTCCGTTGGGAAAAACTTCTGAAATCTTCCTCACAACGGTTGTTTTTCCTGAACCGGTACCACCTGCTATTCCTACTATCAACATAAATGCCTATTTTTGCAGAATTATTTTCCCAAATGTAATAAAAAGTGCCTGAATTATATGTCAGAACTCTATCCGTTAAAGTTTGATCCCATCCTCAAGGACAAAGTGTGGGGAGGAGATGTACTCACAAAACACTATAACAAAAAAGCCGCTAATCTTCCTAATATTGGTGAAAGCTGGGAAGTTTCCGGTATACAGGGAGACTTGTCGGTTGTAAGCAACGGCTTTCTGGCCGGAAATACAATTGAGGAACTGATAGAGGTCTACATGGGCGATATTACGGGAGATGCCCTGTATGAGAAGTTCGGCAATGAATTCCCTCTTCTGATAAAATTTATTGAGGCCAGGGAAGATCTCTCAGTACAGGTCCATCCGGGCGATAAGATGGCAAAGGAAAGACATAATGCATATGGAAAAACTGAAATGTGGTATATACTTGAGTGCGAAAAAGATGCAAAAATATATACCGGATTCAGGGAAGGTGTGACAAAAGAGATGTACGAAGAGGCTGTAAAAAACGGAAGCATTACCGACCTTCTCAATACAGAAAAGGCAGAAAAAGGTGATACTTTCTTCACTCCTGCCGGAAGGATCCACGCCATAGGTGCAGGTACCGTCCTCGTGGAAATACAGCAGACCTCAGATATAACTTACAGAATATCAGACTGGAACAGACAAAGCACGGGCAAAGCAAAAAGGGAATTACACCTGGACCTGGCACTTGATGCAATCGACTTCTCAGAAACTTCCAAAAGAGGCAAAATCAGAAAGTCAGCTGAGATCAATAATAGCACAAATCTTGTCAACTGTGAATATTTTAACAGTAACCTGCTGATTTTCAACAAGAAAATAAATAAGGAATATTATTTCAATGACTCATTTGTAATCTACATTTGTCTTGAAGGTGAATTCAATATTTGCTGGGACGGATCATCTGATAAGGTAACAAAAGGAGAAACTGTCCTGCTCCCTGCAATGATAAAAGAAGTTGCACTGGAGCCGCTTGGAGAATCAAAGTTGCTTGAAGTTTTCGTAAATTCTGAAAGTTCAATTTAATTACTTATAAACAGCATTATTATGAAATTATTTAATGGTACGATTCTGTTACTCATGATTATACTTATAATATCAGGTTGTGGCGGAGGTGGAAATTCACAGGCAGGAAAACAGGATGCAATTGATACAGTTTCGGTACCGGATACCGGCTATACCGGCATCAAGCAATACTTCACTGGTAATACACTTATAAAAGAGGTTACCTTTAAAAACGGTGTAAGAGAAGGGCTTATGAAATCATTTTATAACGGAAAACAGGTACGTCAGACTTTCTGGTATGAGAACGGACTCAGGGAGGATTCAGCTAAATGGTATTATCTCGAAGGCAGGGTTTTCCGTGCCACACCATACGACAGGGATACGATTAACGGTATTCAGCAGCAATATTTTAAGAACGGAAGGATTAAAGCCAGACTCGAATATAAAAAAGGAATGAGAACCTTTTTCTTTGAAGAATTTACTTCTGACGGGAAGCTGATTAAAGATTATCCTGAAATGGAAGTAACTGTAAAGGATGATTATAAAACCAGCGGTACCTACAAAATATCACTCGGACTTTCAAATAAGGCAACCAAGGTGAAGTACTTCAGGGGTGATTTTTCAAATGGTGTTTACGATACTTCAAAAGTTGAGCCGATAAAAACGGTTAATGGAGTAGGGACACTTACTCTCAGGAAGTCAAATGCACCAACAAAATCAAGCGTGGAGATACTTGCTGAGGTTCTCTCAAATTATGGTAATAACAAACTGCTTGTCAAAAAGATAGATTTACCATATAACGACCTTAAATAAAATGGTATATGATTATCCGCTCGGCTGCCTTTGTTAAAAGCTGTCCGTCACTAAAGGAATGCCCGGTAACTTCAAAACCGGAGTTTGCTTTTATAGGACGTTCAAATGTAGGCAAATCTTCACTGATAAACATGCTGGCTGGCCGGAAGGGAATGGCAAAAATTTCAGTACAACCGGGTAAAACAAGAACGATGAACTACTTCATTATAAATGATGAATGGTACCTTGTAGACCTTCCCGGTTACGGATATGCCAGGGTTTCAGCAACACTGAGGGACAAATGGGTAAAATCGACTGAAAATTACATCCTTAAAAGGGAAAATCTTGTATGCCTGTTTGTACTCATCGATGTCAGGTTAAAGCCACAGAAATCAGACCTGAAATTCATGGAATTACTCGGTCATAATCAGATTCCTTTTGTAAGAGTTTTCACAAAGAGTGATAAGATTACAAAAGTAGCAGTGGAAAAATCAATTGAAGCGTTCAACAAAGAGATGCTCGAAACATGGGATTCCCTTCCTCAATCCTTTATATCATCTTCGGTAAAGGGCAAAGGGAAGGATGAGATTCTTTCTTTCATTGAAGAATCTATCAACAATTTATCAAACAACCCATTAAATCGGCATTGATTTTATACTTTTGCGAATAGTGTATTATCAGTAATTAACAGCTAATCCATAGGAAAATGTTCGGAAAAGCACCAATGAAACTATTTGCCTGCAGGTCTTCAAAACATCTGGCACAAATGATTGCTGACAAACTGGGTATTGAACTGGGCAAGAGCTCGGTAACTAAGTTCAGTGATGGTGAATTTCAACCCTGCTACGACGAATCTGTAAGGGGTTGCATGGTGTTTATCGTACAGTCAACCAATCCTCCGGCCGATAATCTTTTTGAACTGCTTCTGATGATTGATGCAGCCAAGAGAGCATCAGCCTATAAAGTAATCGCGGTTATACCCTACTATGGATTTGCACGGCAGGACAGAAAAGACAGACCCAGAGTATCAATCGGATCAAAACTGTCAGCTGACCTCCTAAGCACTGCCGGAGTTGACAGGATTATAACTATGGACCTTCATGCCGATCAGATACAGGGCTTCTTCGATGTCCCGGTTGATCACCTTTTCGGTTCGGCAATATTTGCACCCTACATTGAGAATCTTAACCTTGATAATCTTTGTGTTTCAGCTCCCGATATGGGCGGATCAAAAAGGGCAAATGCCTATTCCAGGCACCTTCAGTCAGAGATGGTTCTCTGTTATAAACTCCGCAAAAAGCCAAATATAGTTGAGGAAATGTCTATCATAGGTGAGGTGGAAGGGAGAAATGTTATTATTATCGACGATATGGTTGATACAGCAGGAACTCTTTGCCTTGCTGCAGAAATGATGAATGAAAGAGGCGCAACAAGCATAAGAGCTTTTGCCACTCATCCGATCCTTTCAGGAAATGCGGTGGAAAGAATTAATAATTCAGCTATTGTGGAGCTTGTAGTTTCAGATTCAGTTCCTATTTCAATAAGTTCACCAAAAATCAAAGTACTCTCAATTGCCGATATATTCGCCAAAACAATCGAGGCAGTTACCACAAATCAGTCGATATCGACAAATTTTGTATTCTGATTCATTTGTCATATATTTGCAGGCCAAAATTTTTAATGTTAAACGTGTGATGGGGTCCCGCATTGCGGAATTGAGTAGCACATAACTAAAAGACAAATGAAAACAATTGAGATCAAAGGATCAATCAGAAAAGAGCTCGGAAAAAAGAGTTCAAAACAAATCAGAAAAGCTGAAGGAGTACCTTGTGTAATTTACGGTAAAGAGTCCAATATTCATTTCCATGCACAGGAGCTTGCTTTTAAAAATCTCGTTTACACGCATGAAGCACATCTTGTTGACCTGAACCTTGACGGGAATGTTTATAAGACTGTTTTACAGGATATCCAGTTCCACCCCGTAAGTGACAGGATTATACATGCTGACTTCGTGCAGATATTTGAAGATAAACCAGTTATTATATCAGTACCTGTTACAGTTCATGGTGATTCAGTGGGAGTTATAGCAGGAGGTAAGTTAAGCATCAAGAAAAGGACAGTAAAAGTTAAAGGACTTCCAAAATACCTGCCTGAATATATACCGGTTGATATAACCGAGCTCAAGATTCATGACAGTGTAAAAGTTGGTGACCTGAAACTGGATAATATCGATTTCCTCGACATGAAGAAAGCAGTTGTTGTTACCATTGCTACCTCACGCGTCGCTGCTAAGGCAGAAGGTGAAGGGGAAGGTGAAGCTGCTGAAGGAGCTGCTGCTGCTGAAACTCCGGCTGCCGAATAATAAATTTTTTGAATTTTAATCTTATTCAGGCTCGATGAAATATCTGATTGTTGGCCTGGGAAATACAGGTGAAGGGTACAGGGATACCCGACACAACATAGGATTTCAGATATTGGATGCCATGGCTCAGGCATCCAATATTTATTTTACAGACAAACGTTACGGTGAAGTTGTGTCAACTAAATACAAAGGCCGCGACCTAATTCTGCTCAAACCATCAACATACATGAACCTCAGTGGAAATGCCGTTAATTACTGGATGCAGAAAGAAAACATTCCCCTTGAAAATGTTCTTGTAATAGTCGATGACATTGCTCTTCCCCTGGGAAGTATAAGAATGCGGCCAAAAGGCAGCGATGGTGGCCACAACGGACTGGCCCATATCACAGAAATCCTTGGAACGCACGACTATCCAAGGATCAGATTCGGCATTGGAAACGAATTCAGAAAGGGATCACAGGTCGATTTTGTTCTAGGGAAATGGTCTCCTGAGGAAAATAAAATTATTGCAGAGAGAATTCCAATTGTTATTGATATGATAAAGTCCTTTGCATTTGCAGGACTTGAACTCACAATGACAGCATTCAACAAGGAAGGGAAGGCTAAAAAATCGTCAGAAAAAAAGGAACCTGATAAAGCAAATATATCCAAACCGGAGCCGGATGTCAGAATCTAAGGAAATACGGATCGACAAATATCTATGGTCAGTAAGATTATTCAAGACCAGGAGCCTTGCATCCGATGAATGCAGAAAAGGAAGGATTTTCATCAACAACATTCAGGTAAAACCCTCAAGAACAGTAATAAAAGGGGAAATACTTATAGTTAAGAAACCTCCTGTAAACTACACCTTCAGGGTCATAGAACCTATTGAAAACAGAGTCTCTGCAAAGCTTGTCAGCCGGTTTCTGGAAGATCTTACTCCTGAAGAGGAAAAACTCAAGCTTGATTTCAGGAATACAGGAGGAACTTTCTACAGGGATAAAGGATCCGGTCGTCCAACCAAAAAAGAAAGAAGGCTGATTGACAAACTTAAGGATGATTCAAATTTCATTAAATAATGGTAGTATAAAGACTTATTATTAAGCTTCCACTCACTAAAGTACACCTGAAATTCAGAATAAAAATTTCCTTTTTTCTAACTTGCATCATCCTCTACCGCCATTAAGGCAGGTAGGCAGCAATTAGTCCTTGTATTACAATGGGTAAACAAAACATTGAGAAGTATTCACCCGGATATGCTCTGCTCAAATTCGTTGCAGGCTTCTGGCACAATAAAGTCTTTTACAGGAAGGTAATTATTTTAGGACAGGAAAATATCAACCCTGATCATCATCTTATATTTGCACCCAACCATCAGAATGCACTTATGGATGCCCTTGCCGTGCTTTTTACACATAAGGGACAACCGGTATTTCTGGCAAGGGCTGATATTTTCAGGAAGAAAGCAGTAGCAGCAATCCTCTATTTCCTGAAAATACTGCCTGTATACAGAATCAGGGACGGATATTCCAGCCTCAAGGGAAATGATGAGATCTTTAATAAAACAATAGATGTCATCAAAAACAAAAACGGACTTGTAATCCTTCCTGAAGGAAGTCATGAGGGATTCAGACGTCTCCGCCAGCTGAAAAAAGGAATTTGCCGCGTGGCATTCCAGTCAGATGAAGCTGAGGATAATAAGCTGAATATAAAAATCATACCAATCGGACTTGAGTATTCACATTATATAAGATACAGACAGGTGCTTACAGTGGTTTATGGTAAGCCTATTGAGGTATCAGAATTTCATGGACTCTATAAATCAAGCCCTGAGAGAGCTTTGGTTGAACTAAAAAACAGGCTTTCTTCTGAAATTAAAGAACTCATGGTCCATATTGAATCAGAGGAGGATTATGAAGCTATAGATGAACTGAGAACCATAATAAATGGTAAATACAGCGATGATATTAAAACTCCAAAGCTATTCAGGGACAGGGCCCTTATTGAGAAACTGAATAAGCTCAGAGACAGCGATAATAATCTTTACAGGCGAATATGCAAGCTGAGCCTTGCTGTAAAGGAAAATGCATCAAAACTTAAAATAGACTACAGGCATCTGGAAAAGAAAAGACATCCGCTGGGATTGCTGATAGCCTCTTTACTTATCATTCTGGCCGGATTTCCTGTCTTTGTTTTTGGAAATATTTTTAATTCTATTTTCATGGGAATACCGATCTGGCAGACAAGGAAAATAAAGGACCCTCAGTTTGTATCATCACTCAGATATGGATTTTCAGTAGCTCTGGCGATAATACTTCTGCCTCTTTTCCTTGCTCTGTCACTTATATTCTTTTCGGTATGGTGGATTGGTCTGGTTTTCTTTATTTCCCTTCCTCTCACCGGTCTGATTGCATGGAACTATTACCTTCTTTATAAAAGAATCAAAGGCGGATTCCGGATTAGAAACCTGGCATCGGCAAAAGACAAAGAATTTGAACAGCTTAAATCAGACCATGCTGAACTGGTTAATCTAATAGATCAAATCGGGAATGTCAGAGGATAAATATTTCAAAGGTAAAACTGCCTGGATAACCGGAGGATCTTCAGGAATAGGAGAATCACTGGTAAAAATCTTTGCCGCAAGCGGCGCAACAGTGATTGCATCATCAAATGATCAAGCCGGACTCGAAAGAGTCAGATCAGAGTGTAATGAAAACTCGGTAAATGTTATTTGTGTACCCTTCGATCTGTCAGAAACAGAGTCAATAGGCGCTGTTGTTGATGAGCAGATGGAAAGGATTAAAAGAATTGACTACCTCATAAATATCGGTGGTATCAGCCAGAGGTCAAGAATAGATGAAACCCCGATGTGGCTAGACAGGAAAATATTTGAGATCAATTACTTTGGAACAATTGCCCTTACAAAGGCTGTCCTTCCGTATATGATTAAACAGAAATCCGGTCATATCCTGGCAACCAGCAGCATCTCGGGAAGATTCGGATTTCCGTTACGATCCGCTTATTCTGCATCGAAACAGGCTCTTCATGGATTTTTTGAGACACTCCATCTCGAAAATAAATCAAACAATGTAAGGGCTTCCGTGATCATTCCGGGCAGGGTAAGAACAGCTATCTCGATGCATGCCCTTACCTCTGACGGAAAGGAACACGGGAAGCTTGATGAGGGACAGGCAAAAGGTATAACTCCTGAAAAAGCTGCTGAGCAGATTATAAGAGGGATAAAAAGAAACAGGAGGGAGATACTTGTAGGAAGCAGTGAGTTGATCATGCTCCACATAAGAAGGTATCTGCCATGGTTGTTTTTCAGAATCGCCGATAAAATAAAATCTACATAATTATGAAAGGATACGTTATAAGCGGTATTCAGCAGATGGGAATCGGAGTACTTAATGTTAAGGAAGCATGGGACTGGTACAACAGGTACTTCGGAATGGACTGCAGGGTTTTTGAAGAAGATGCAGAAGCAAAGTTGATGTTGCCTTATACAGGAGGACTGCCGAGAAGCAGGCATGCTGTTCTTGCACTTAATCTCCAGAGCGGAGGAGGATTCGAAATATGGCAGTACAAGGGCAGGGAGCCTGTTTCAAAGAAGGATCCCGTCAGAATAGGCGATCTCGGGATACTAGCATGCAAGATGAAGACAAAAGATAGCCAGAAGACTCTTGACTCTTTCAGGAAAAACGGGATGGCTGTTCCATCCTCTGCAACAACCGATCCTGCCGGGAAAAAGACATTCTTTATGAAAGATCTTTACGGAAACCTCTTTCAGATTGTGGAGGCAACCGACTGGTTTATAAATGAGAAAAAGATGACAGGGGGCTCATATGGTGCTGTTATTGGAGTAACAGATATAGAAAAATCCAGAGTATTATACTCCGAAATCCTTGGTTATGATGAAGTAGTATATGATAAAACCGGAATATTTTCTGATTTATCCGGGCTTCCCGGCGGGGAGTCGGGATGCAGGAGAGTCCTGCTTAGAAGATCAGTTCCGTTTGCAGGACCATTCAGCAAAGTACTGGGTAACAGTGAAATTGAACTAATAAGTACTCCGACTCCAGGCAAAAAGATATTTGATGAACGGTTCTGGGGAGATCCCGGATTCATACATCTGTGTTATGACATGAGAGGAATGGATGAACTTAAGAGTTACTGCGAATCAAAGGGATTTCCTTTCACTGTTGACAGCAAAAAAAGTCATGAAGGAAGTGTATTTGATATGGGTGAAGCAGCAGGACATTTCTCATATATTGAAGATCCTGACGGCACACTGATTGAATTCGTGGAGACGCATAAAATACCTATGCTCAAAAAGCTCGGCATTTACCTCGACCTCAGAAAAAGAGATCCTCACAAGTCTCTCCCCGTCTGGATGCTTAGTACACTTAAGTTTTCAAGAGTAAAGATCTAGACTCAATATTATAGAATTCTCATTAAGTACTTACCCCCCTTTTTAATTTCCCCCCAAAGGGTAAGGACAGGATGGGGGTTATTAAAAAAGGGATGCTCTTTAAAAACATCCCTTTCAACTAGTAAAACCGAATCTAACTCTATTATTGACTCTTAATCATCAGAATTGCAACATTTACGCCTTCTCAGCGGTTTTTTCAACCTGCCTTAAAACCCTCATTATGTTGCCACTCCATATTTTCTCAATATCTTTCTTCGAATAACCCCGTCTCAACAATTCAATTGTAATATTTTTTACTTCTGCGGCATTTTTACAACCTTCCACTCCTCCTCCACCGTCAAAGTCTGTTCCAATGCCAACATAATCTATCCCTATAACCTGGACAACATGATCAATATGGTCAACGATATCGCTAACCGTTGCCAGTTTTTCATATTTCTTCCTGATACCCCTGAATTCTTCCCTCATCTGGCTTTTACGCACTTCACTTGAAATGGTATCATAGTCTCCGTATTTTGCCCTGAGTTCATTAAGCTTTGTTTCCATTTCAGGATTTGGTTCCATTGTCCTCAGGTATGCGCTGAGTAGGCAGATCTGAATGACACCTCCATTTTGCTTCAATGCAAGCAGCATATCATCACTTAAATTACGCGGGTTACAGCATAATGCCCTCGAGGAGGAATGTGAGGCAATGACCGGAGCTTTTGAAACTGCAAGTACATCATAAAAGGATTTGTCGGATATATGTGAAACATCAACCATCATACCAAGAGTGTTCATTTCCCTGACCACCTGTTTGCCAAATTCCGAAAGTCCGTTACTTTCAGGACCTGCAGGATCATTCGAAGAATCACATATATCGTTATTGCGTGTATGACAAAGAGTTATATATCTTGCCCCGAGATCATAATATTCCTTTACTTTCATAAGGTCAAGTCCTATCGGATAACCATTTTCAACTCCGATGAAAGCTGCGATCTTTCCGTTCTCCCTGATCCTGTAGGCGTCATCGGCAGTTAAGGCAATTTCGGCTATTGATGAATTTTTCTCTACGTTTTTATGAATGGCATTAAAAATAAAAAGGGCATCGGTATGAACTTTATTAAAGGCAGAATCATTCCGTGCACCCTGTCCGGTGAAGACAGCAAAGAACTCGGAATGAAGTCCACCTTCTTTCATCTTTGGGAAGTCAACACATCCGTCATCATGCCGTACCCCCATATCGAATTCAGGATCCCTGAAATCCATCGGGGTATCGCAATGGGTATCAACAGTCAGAATTGACTCATGTATCTTTTCAGCCCTTCGGGCAAGTTGTTCCTCACTTGTTCCACAGGCTGAAATCATCAGCAGAACCACTATTGAAATATACCTGCTACCCATTGTTAAACTAACACTTTAAAAGTGGTGCAAGTTAAATAAAAAGTAATTGCTAAGACCTGAAACATTGACATTTAACCTATTTTAACAGAGTATATTTAACCTGTCATCCAGTGGTTATCTATATTTCTGAACTCATTGCCTGGTGCATAATATTACTAAATCATAAACGGTACAAATAAGGGGCAAAAAATAAAAGTAAAGTTAAAGACTGAGTATAAAATCATATGATATACATATACTGATTAAGTCATTTTACCTACTGGTTAAATGGCTCCTGTACATACTTTAGACAATTGAATATATCTATCACCATTAAACAAATAATGCAACATGGCCCCGTTAATGAATCATTTGCTAATTCCCTTTATCATAGCAATGTTCCTTGCAATAAACATGGGAGGAAGCGGAACAGGTCCTTCATTTTCCGTGGCTTATGGAGCGAATGTCTTAAAAAGAAATCTGATACCGGGTTTGTTCGGGATTATGGTATTTCTGGGTGCAATACTGGCAGGAAAACATACAGCTAATACAATCGGTAAGGAGATAATTGATCCCGTTCTTATGACTTTTCCCATAGTATCCATTATCCTGTTTTCTGTATCAATCTCACTTCTTATTGCCAATATCGCAGGCATACCACAATCTACAAGCCAGTCAACAGTGCTTGCTGTTGTTGCACCAGCCATATATTTTCAACAGCTTAATTCAACCAAGGTTTTTCTTGAAGTAATCCCTGCATGGTTCATTTTACCAGTAGTTGCATACTTCATAAGCTACCTGGCGGGTAAATATATTTACAGGCCCATGAGAAGAAGAGGCCTTACCCAGTCAAGGGCGCAGAATGCAAATCTCAGACCTATATGGGATGGACTTATTCTGGCTATGTCATTATATGTTGCCTTCTCAATAGGATCAAACAATGTTGCCAATGCATCAGGTCCCATTGCCACAATGACTACAAATGAACTCAATATTAGCGGTGATAAGAATTTTATACTTATACTGATACTTTCCACACTTCTGATTGCTCCGAACTTCGCTATTGGCAGTTCACTTTTCGGCAATAAGATTCTTCAGAACACAGGAAAGGAGATTGTACTCTTCGGTAAATTTGAAGCTGTCATAATTGCCTTTGTTTCAGGTAGTTTACTTTTGACTGCCTCTCTTACAAAAGGTATCCCTACTTCTCTGGTTCAGCTAAATGTTGCTGCGATTCTGGGTATTGGAGTAGCTAAACTGGGACCAAAGAACATCTTCAGAAAAACCGAGGTAAGAAAATTCTTTCTGATGTGGCTGATTGCACCGGTAATTGCCTTTGCTCTGGCTCTCCTCCTGACCTGGGCTGCAGATAAGATGGGGTATCTTAGTTAAAATGTTACGAGGGTAAGTTCTTTTTTGTCTTTGTCTTTGCCTTCTCCTTTTCAAGATAATCCAGTCTCTTCTTTACCTGCTCAATATACTCCGGAGGAAAAGCAATTTCCGATCCTTTAATCCTGTCAAGAAAAGTTCTGTAATACTTTATTGCATTATTGCTGTCATTAAGCTCTTCATCGTATAAATTTGCAATTACCATGAGAACATTTATATTATGGTCTATTTCAAGGGCTTTATTGTAGTTATCAATTGCATCTTTATATAAACCGGCATCCTGTTGTACCAATGCACACAGAAAGTAGGTTCTTCCAAGCTGTATATGAAGTGGCAAGAGTATTTTTGCAGACTTTTTATAATATAGTACACCATTTTTTTTATCTCCTGATCGTTCATAACACTGAGCCAGGTAACTACATGTTTCATAATCGGTTGTATCACCCTTATGTGCCAGCAGCAGATAAGGGATCGCCTTTTCCGGTTGAAGATTGTAAGAATAGCCGATGCCTGTTCTTTTCAGATAAAGTTTTGTGGTATCACCTGATGTAAGTATTTTCAGATAATCATCCATCGCTCTCTTGGTGTAATTTTTAGAATAATACAATTGTGCACGGCGTGCATAGAGGTCCATGTCAGAAGGATCTAATTTCATCCCTGTGCCGAGAATCTCAACAGCTGTATCCCATCTTGACGTTGAAGCATAGAGATATGAGAGGTTTTTTATGGCAGAGACATTATTGCTGTCAATTGATAAGGATTTATTATACAAATTGATGGCATCATCAAAATTATCTTTTCTCAGGTATGCAAATGCTGTCTTGTCAAGATAGGTGCAATTAGAGGAATCATTCTGCAGGAACCTGTTATAGATTTTCAGTGCATTATCATATCTGCCCGATTGCATATAAATGCTTGTAAGGTAAAATGAATACAACCAGTTCAATGTATCCTGAGCGCATAGCCTGAGAAACAATGGTTCAGCTTTTTTCATTTTTTCATCAGCATAATAGCTTTTTGCCAGTTTGAAACTGAAAACCGGGTTAATTGTATCTATAGCTGCAGCTTTGAGGAAACATTCTGTTGCCTTGTCCTCCTCAAGTACATTCTGAAATGCGATACCCTGCTTATAATATATAATAGAATTCAGACTGTCATACATAAGAACCCTGGTGCATGTATCAATTACTTTTTTGTACTCTTCCTGTATCAGAAGGCTGTCAATTGTCCTGAAAACATTATATTTCTGGGCGATAACCTGAATGAAAGAGAACAGGAAAACGGCTGTTATTGTGATTATAGTTTTCATATGTTTAACTTGTTGAATGAAAATGACTTTCTGACTTTAAAATGAATATTATCAAATTTACAACGAAATTTTTAGTTATACAAATATCTCAGGAATAATCTCTGTTCTGTCAGGCACAACAGATTGGTAGAACAAATTCAGATATAATCACTAGCGTCCCATACTGGACGCAACAAAAAACATCCAAATATTCTACCGATCTCAAATCCCTACGGGACTGGAATGTTTTATGGGGATACCGCTACCAGATATAGCGTAAAGTAGTCACTTACCGGAGTGAGCTAGAATTAAAGACTATTTACTCAATATTACTCTGTAAATGATACATATTTTTTTACTATTTACATTGTATTTGTTACATTTTTATTTATATTTACACTGTATTTATTACAATTACAGAATATGTATTATAGAAAATTATATAAATATCTTTTATCATGGAAAGACGCAAACTCACGTAAGCCACTGATAATAAGAGGTGCAAGACAGGTTGGAAAAACAACTCTGGTAAATGAATTCGGAAAAACGTACAGATTTTTTATATCATTGAACCTGGATAAAACTCAGGACAGGGTAATTTTCGAAAAAAAAGATTCAGCACAGGAAATTATTGAGACTGTTTTCCTGAGGGAACATACACCTTTTACAAAAGAACCTGTTCTTCTGTTCATTGATGAGATACAGGAATCACCCTCTGCAATTAAGATGCTCAGGTATCTTCATGAAGAATATCCCGGAATTCATATAATTGCAGCCGGGTCGTTGCTTGAATTTGCATTAAAGGCTGTAGTTTCATTTCCAGTGGGAAGGGTAGATCAGATTGTACTTCATCCATTTGATTTTGAAGAATTTCTTCTTGCCACCGGAAGAGAGGATCTTCTCAGAGAACTTGAATCAATTCCTGTAAAGGATTTTGCTCATGATATACTTCTTGAACAGTTTCACGATTATGCAGTCATTGGAGGTATGCCTGAGGTTATCAAAAATTACATTGAAGAAAAAACTGTCATTAACCTTGGTAAGATCTATTCAAACCTGTGGCAGAGTTATCGGGATGATGTTGAAAAATATGCATCAAATTCAACTGAAAGGAAGATCATCAGGCATATAATTGATACAGCTCCCTTTGAAACCGGGAGAATTACCCTGGCCGGCTTCGGAAATTCTTCTTATAGATCCAGGGAGGCAGGTGAGGCGATGAGAGCTCTTGACATGGCAAGAATTATTCAACTGGTCTATCCGGTAACCGGAACTCAACCTCCAGTTGTTCCTGACTTAAAAAGAAAGCCAAGGCTTCAGGTCCTTGATACAGGACTACTAAACTTCGCAGCAGGAATCCAGCATGAAATGATAGGAATCAGGGACATGAATTCGCTTAGCAGGGGAGATATTATTCAGCACCTTGTAATACAGCAGTTACAATCGCAATATCATTCTCCTGTTTACAAACCAGCATTTTGGGTAAGGGAAAAAGCCAATAGTAACGCGGAAGTTGATCTGGTATTTCAACATTCCCGATATATTATCCCTATCGAAGTGAAATCTGGCGCCAAAGGAAGACTCCGATCATTACATCAGTTTGTTGAAATCGCCGGACATAAATATGCTGTAAGATTGCTGGCTAACAAGCCCTTAATTGAGAGAAGCAAAACACCCGGAGGGACCCCTTACCTTTTGCTCAATATGCCATATTATGCATCAACAAAGCTGCCTGAATATATAAGATGGTTTATCGAAAACAATTAAAGGTTATCTCTTTTCCCAACATAATTTGTGCCATCAGGCACAACAGACTCGTATAACAGACTTAGATAATATCTCCGACAAAAAGCCCCGCCTTGCGAGCGGGGCAGCCATGAAAAGAATGTTCAATGCTTTTTTGGACAGTAAAAAAGCAACCGTAAAATTATTGTAAATCTGCTCATAATCCAATAAAAATCGGATAAAATTAACTTTTCCGATCGTTTAACCACAAAGATCGCTAAGAACCTACGCAAAGGACGCAAAGTTTTAATTAGCTTTAGCTTAGCATTTGCAACATGAATTTCAATAAATATACTCTTGTTTTTCTTTCACTTACAGGAGGAATACTGACAGGCCTGGCCTGGACCGGCTGGTGCACAGGACTTGTTCTTCTTGTCTCATTTGTACCATTCTTTATTATTGAAAACCACCTGTTTGAACACAGGAAAAGGTACACTCCCAATACATATTTCCTGCTTCTGCTGCCGGGATTACTGGTTTTCAGCATAATCGTTATGGGCTGGATGCGTGTTGCAAGCCTGGCAGGGGCCATTATGGTTATTGCCGGATTGACATTCCTTATGGCAATCTCATTATGGCTTGCCTTTATTATACGGCTCAGAGCAGGTAATTCCGCCGGTATAATTGCCATTTTCTCTGTTTGGCTCACCTATGAACTGGCAAGCCTCAATGTAAGTATAATATCGCCCTGGATGAATCTGGGTAATGGCCTTTCAAAAGATATAGCCTTCATTCAATGGTACGAATTTACAGGTACCGGCGGGGGCACACTCTGGATTCTGCTCAGCAATTACCTCCTGACACATTTAATAATAAGGTATTCTGCCGGCAGAAAATCAGGCTCGCTTGCACTTGCATGGATAATGCTTATTGTCCTGCCTTCGGCATTTTCCATCTGGCGATATAATTCAATTAAGGAAAGTAATGAATCTCCCGAGGAGATTATTATTGTCCAGCCTAATACAGATCCTTACACCGAAAAGTTTGTGGTCCCGTTCAAAACTCAGTTGCAAAAGGCATTGACTTTGGCCGCTGATTCTGCAACCCGGAATTCAAAGTGGATAATTACTCCTGAAACAACAGTTGACGATCCGGTAAATCTCGACGATCTGAAGAATGATCCCTATATCATAATGATACAGGAAATGATAAGAAAATTTCCCGGATCGTCAGTTGTTACCGGTATGGTAACCTGCAGGCAATATGAGTCAACAGATGAAGCTCCGACAAGAAGCGCAGTAATAAGAGATGCTTCAGGAATCTATTCCGATCATTTCAATTCCGCCATGAGGATTGATACCGGAGTAAATATTGAGTATTACCACAAATCAAAACTGGTTCCGGGTATTGAAATGCAGTTTTTTAATGGTCCTGGCCGACTGCTGGGAAGAATTCTCCCTTACCTGGGAGGAACAAGGCCCGGCTATGGCTCTCAGACTGAACGGGATGTTCTGACTCACCATATCACCGGATCAAAAGTTGCACCAATAATATGTTATGAATCTGTATTTGGCTCATTTGTAACAGAATATGTAAGGAAAGGAGCAAATGCACTTTTTATAATTACAAATGACGGCTGGTGGAAAAATACTGATGGATACAGGCAGCATCTGTCATACGCCTCATTAAGGGCCATTGAGACACGCAGACCGGTAGCAAGATGCGGTAATACAGGCGTTTCCTGCTTTATCGACATTAAAGGAAAAATCCGTAATGACACCGGCTGGTATTCTGAAGCAGTAATAAAAGGAAAGGTTATCCCGGAGGAAAGAACAACTTTCTATGTAAAATACGGAGATTATATAATGCGTATATCTTTGTTTATAAGCATATTGCTAATTTTATATACATTCATTGCAGTTCCTGTAAAGAAAAAACAGAAAGATATTAATGCAGGCATGCAACCCCGAAGTTAGGTTTTTGTCTTTGTAATCAGGTAAGCTTATCAGGTGGATAATTTTGATGTGCACATACATGCTCCGCTGATTGAGGAGTGCAGAAAGGGCAACAGCCGGGCTCAGTTCCGGCTATATAACCAATACGCAAAGGCAATGTATAATATCGCTTACAGGATGCTTAATAACAGGGAAGATGCAGAGGACATCCTTCAGGAGACTTTTGTTGACTGCTTCAGGAACATTAATTCTTTCAGATTTGAATCGACATTCGGTGCATGGCTTAAGAGAATATTAATTAATAAATCCATCAATCATCTTCAGAAGAAAAGAATCGATCTGACAATTACCGACGAACTTCCAAACATCGGTTATGAGGAAGAAGATGAAACTGTATATGATATTTCAAAGATTACCAAGGGAATAGAGATGCTCCCGGATGGTTACAGGGTAATACTTTCACTTTACCTCCTGGAGGGATATGATCATTCGGAGATAGCTCAGATATTAGGTATATCCGAATCGACATCAAAATCACAATACTCAAGGGCAAAAGAAAAATTAAGAAGTCAACTCTCAAAAAACCAAATATATGGACAGACTTGAGGAGTATATTAAGAAAAACAGGGATTCGCTTGATATCCATGAACCATCACCGGAAGTATGGGAACGGATAGGAAAAGATCTGAATTCCACCAGAAGACCTGTAAGAAGATGGCTTTCAGCAGCTGCCTCTGTGATAGTTATTACAGGATTATCACTTTTCTTTTACCAGCTTGGAAGGAACAGCGTCAAGAGCAGAATGCAATCTGCTGACACTGATCTTACGGCAAGGCAGCAGCTTATTGAAGCCGAAGCATATTACACAAGTCAGATAAATAACCTGTACCTCGAAGCGGAACCCATGCTGACAGCCAATCCGGATCTTAAGGAGGAGCTGAATTCTGATATAGCACAGATCGACAGTATATATGCAGATCTGAAAAAAGATCTGAAAGATAATATTGCAAATCAGGAAGTTGTGGAAGCATTGATAAGGAATTATACAATAAAAATCAGGATTATGGAGGATATGCTGGCAATCCTGAGGGAAAATGAAAACAATGGAGAAAAAAATAAAAGCCATGAGCTATAGAAGAGTTTTAATTTTAATACTTGTTTTATTGCCATTTCATCCGATACTCCCACAGGGAGCATCTGAGACAAGAAGCTTTATAAAGAGTTTCACTGTCGCTAAGGAAAGTGTCCTGGAGGTGAACAATAAATACGGTAATATAGAGATCACTACATGGGACAGTGACTCTGCCTATGTAAGGGCAGAGATAAAAGCCTCGGCACCAAACCAGTCGAAGCTCGGCAAAATGTTTGATGAGATAAGTGTAAAAATTACCGGGACAGGAAATCTTATTCTTGCCCAGACAGTTTTTAACCAGAGTATAAATGCATTCTTTGAGAACTTCAAAGGAATGACAAATAAGGTGATAAGTTATGAATCACAGGTTGAGATAAACTATTTTATAAAAGTGCCTGAATATATGAACCTCCGTATCGACAACAGGTATGGAGATATCTTCCTTGAAAAGATCAGCGGTAACTTTGAGCTGACTCTTTCAAACGGCTCACTTAAAACTGACGTACCCGGCAGAAAAAGCAGCCTGAGGCTTTCCTTCTGTGATGCAACAATTACTTCATTTATTTCAGGCAGCATAGATGCCTCTTTTTCTGATATAACTATCAGTGATATTAAAATGATAAAAATCAAAACTATCTCATCCAAATACAGGATCAATAAGGCAGGCAGTATTGAAATTGAATCAAGACGTGATGATCTCTTCATTGATAACATAGGTAATCTTGAAGGCGATTCCTACTTCTCAGATTTTGAAGTAGGATCACTTACTGAATCACTGAATCTTGTATCAAGGTACGGAGATCTTGACTTTGATAATATATCTCCGCAATTTGAATCGATAAACATAAACTCCGGATTTTCAGATATTTCTCTCGATTTCGATCCTGACGCTTCTTACAGTATTGAGGTCAGAACGCTTAATTCATTCCTCTCACTTCCCTCAGGTATAAAAAGAGAGGAAAGGACCCTTGATTCAGGTAAGAAGGAATATATAACAACCGGCACAGCAGGTCAGAATCCTGGCAGCAGGCTGCTCAAGATTGATGCTAACAGAGGGAAAATTTATATAAAATAATTCCTGTGATATGCAACTTTAAAATAATGAAATTGTCTTTATCATAAAATAATACTTCAGCACAACAATGAATAAAAAAATACTTTTCATTTCCAGCCTCATTTACCTGACTTCACTATCACTCTCAGCACAGATTGAGACACGCCAGGCAGGATTCCGGATGGGATACAGAAGCGGTATATTCTACCAGGTCTCGCAGGAAGCAGGGAATGCAGAAATTGCCTATAACGCTATGCTTAGTTTTCAGAAAAGCGGAGTTCAGGCAACAGCTCTCAAAATTATTTATGAGACATCTTTTGGAGACATCTCCCCAAACCTCGTTTTTTCATGGGGATATGGAGGACATGCAGGATTTACATATTCAGACCATGTAAGATTTATGGGAGAAGACTACTATTTCCCCGATGACAGGTTCTGCCCCTTATTTGGTATTGACGGCTGGGTGGCTGCTGAATATCGTATTACAGATATACCCCTTAATGTCAGCCTCAATGTTAAACCTTTCGTGGAACTTACATTTCCATCTTTCCTGAAGGTCACACCATGGGATTTTGCAGTATCAATATCGTACGTATTTTAAAATATTATAAAAATGAGATCTATGAAAAAAGCAGTAATCTTTTCAGCATTATTAATTATAATCTGCACACAACTATTTTCGCAGGAGTCTGACACTCTTGTTAAACCTGTGGAAGACGAAAAACCGAAGAACAATGAATATATGACACTCTTTGGTCATAACAAGCCGGGGGGAGCATACGGAGCCTTCAGTATAGGCTATGCCCAGATTGCTGAAGAACACTCGGTAATGTTCGGCGGAAGATTTGAATGGATAGCTGCCCAGGCAATAGGATTCGGATTCGGAGGAAAAGGATTTATAAATGAATATCATTATGAACCTACAATTGATAAGGATGTATTCCTTACCGGCGGATTCGGAGGATTATATATTGAACCAATACTAATGCCTCGATTTCCGGTGCATCTTTCATTTCCTGTGCTGCTGGGAGGAGGAGGTATTTCCTATATAACCAAAGATGATGCAAGTAATGATAATTTTATCGAAGACTCTGAAGCTTTCCTGATCGTAGAACCGGCTGCTGAGCTTGAACTCAACATTACAAGGCATTTCAGACTGGCATTCGGAGCATCATATATTTTTACAACTCCTTTTGACATTGGAACTGAAGGAAATCCCATTGCCGGACCAGAATCAATGGATGGATGGAATTATACAGTAACTTTTAAATTCGGAAAATTCTGAATTGTTTCCCGCAGATACCGCTGATCTTCACAGATGTAAAACCATAACACATTATTCTGCGATAATCTGCGCAATCTGCGGGAACTTATTTTTTAGTAAATGCCGTCAAACCGTCATCAAGCCACTTCTTATACTCCTCCACATTCAGATTTGTCGGCATCGGACTGATAACAGGATTACCTTCATGATCGGCAATAACATATAGCGGCAGGGCATTGGTTTTGAATAAGGAGATCTCAAGATCCTCGTTGACTTTTCCAATCGTCTTTTTTATCTTTCCATCCACCTTCGAAGTGATCCACTCACTTTCCGGAAGTTCTGTTCGGTCGTCGACATACAGCGCAATTATTACGAAATTTCCCCTTAACCTTCTGAGAACCTCCTGATCAGACCATACTTTTGCTTCCATCAATTTGCAGTTGGCACACGCATGTCCCTTGAAATCAATAAGTACAGGTTTCCCCTGCTCCTTTGCACAGGCAAGACCCTGTTTAAGATCAAAATAACCTGTAAGTCCAAGAGGCATATCAAAGATATCACCATGTTTTGGTTCCGAACAGAGTACACTTACCATACTATTCTGGCTGATCGGCGATGCTCCTCCCCTGTTCTGCGATATGATAAGAGGGAGGTTAAGCTGAGATTTTGATTGTGCAGGAAGGAATGATGATAAGGCTTTTAACGGGGCACCGAAAAGACCCGGTACAAGGTAAACAACAAATGAAAATACTCCGATCACCAGAAATAACCTGAAGGTCCCGATATATGGCAAATCACTGTCGTGCGAAAATTTGATTTTACCCAACAGGTAAAAACCCATCAATGAGAATAACACTATCCATATTGCAAGGAAGAGATCTCTTGAGAGCAATCCGAGGTTATAAACGCCATCGACAGTCATCAGGAATTTCATACTAAAGGCAAGCATTATGAAACCGAGGACGACCTTTATAGAATTGAGCCATCCTCCTGATTTAGGCATTTTACTCATTACTGAAGGGAAGAGTGCAAATATCGTGAATGGAAGAGCAAATGCAAAACCGAAGCCAACCATTCCTATTGTCGGACGAAGCACATCACCACTGGCAGCCTCTACAAGAAGAGCTCCAATTATTGGCCCTGTACATGAGAAAGAAACGATGACAGTTGTCAGACCCATAAAAAAAGCGGCCAGCATTCCACCCTGGTCAACCTTTGAATCGGCACTTGAAGCCCACTTATTTGGTAGTCCAATTTCAAAGGCTCCGAAAAAGGAAGTGGCAAAAATAACAAAAAGGGCAAAAAATATAATATTGGGGATCCAGTGTGTACTGAGTGTATTTGCAAAACCGGCTCCTGCACTTGTCAGTGAAACAAGGATCCCAAGCGACGAATAAATAAGCAATATTGAAATACCGAAAATAACAGCTTTTATCACCGACTTGCTCTTATTCTCCGAGCCCTGAGAAAAAAAGGCCACAGTCATAGGTATCATTGGAAAGACACATGGCGTTAAAACACCGGCAAAACCCGCAAGCATTGAGATGAGGAAAAATTTAAGCAACCCGCTGCCATCTGCAATGGATTCATAGGAAGCAGTAATGGTGCCTCCTTCTGTAGCAGCTTCTTTAACAGTTCCGCCCTCAGTGGCAGCTTTTTCAACTGGTCCTCCTGAAATGCTGACAGAAAACTCAACATCTTTTGGAGGCGAACATGTCTGATTGTTACATGCCATGAAGTTAAGTGTCCCTGTCACTGTGAATGATGGATCAATAGCTGTAATCTTCTGCCGGAACTCTGCCTTTTTGCTGAATGTTTTTATCTTGAACCCGAATGCTTCGTCCATCTTCTCTACAGGAGGTTCCACCTCATAAGTATTTCCTTCAAGCTTATATGCGGCTATAGTGTCGAAGACAAAACTTGTAGGAATCGGACCTCCGTCAGGGACTTCCATCGCATAGATATGTGAGCCATCCTCTATATTTGCGGTGAGTATTATCTCAAATTGATTTTCACCCTTTTTCTCATAAGCGAAATCCCAGGTAACCGGATCATATATCTGTGATGAAACAGAAAAAAATGAGAGAAGAAGAGATGCAATTAATGTAAGTTTTCTCATCATGATTAAACAGTATTAGAATGACAAAAGTAATAAATCACCTCTGAATACAAATACAACCCTGAACCTGGATTGTTCAGTCGAGTGTGAGATCGATTTCGTTATCGTAGTGATCGAAGAAATGATATTCGAGCATATGATATGATGTAACCGGCTGAACTTTAAGGCTTATCTTGTACTTAAAGTTCCACTTCCGGCAAACCGGTATCAGTCCCTTTTTAAGGTATGCAGCCACAAAGGGATGAACATTCAGGATAATCTTTCTGGTTTTTATTTTATCGACGATAAAGGACAGTGCTCTTTCAAGCTCATCAGTAAACAGCACCGTGGGTTTTGTTTCGCCGGTACCCTGGCAGACAGGACATTTTTCATCAGTCACTATATTCATTTCGGGTCTTACCCTCTGACGGGTAATCTGCATAAGGCCGAATTTTGTAAGAGGCAGGATGTTATGTTTTGTACGGTCACTGCTCATCAATTCCTTGACCTTTTCAAACAGTAGCTGCTTGTTTTCACCCGATTGCATATCGATGAAATCGACAACTATTATACCTCCCATGTCTCTTAGTCTGAGCTGCCGTGCAATTTCTGCAGCTGCTTCCATATTAACTTCGAGCGCATTGGTCTCCTGGTCGTTACCTGACTTGGACCGGTTCCCGCTATTGACATCAATGACATGAAGGGCTTCTGTATGCTCAATAATAAGGTATGCACCATGTTTGAATGAGACGGTTTTTCCGAAAAGCGCCTTTATCTGTTTATTGATCCCAAAATGGTCGAAGATCGGGATTGTCCCTTTATACACCTTAACAATCTTCTCTTTTTCAGGAGCTATACCCCTGATATAAAGACGGACATCTTCAGCGAATGAAGAATCATTCACAAATATACTGTTAAAGGTGACATTGAGCATGTCACGCAGTATTGTGGAAGTCCTGTCCATCTCACCAATAAAAAGCTTTGGCGATTTTATCTCCTTCCTGACTGACTGAAAAGCCGATTCCCATTTATGAACAAGCTCACGAAGCTCGGCATCAAGTACTGCAATTTTTTTACCCTCAGCGACTGTTCTGACTATTACTCCGTAGTTTCTTGGCTTTATACTCTGAACGAGAGATTTAAGACGGTTCTTCTCCTCCTGACTCTCAATTTTCGAAGAAATTGAAACCTTATCTGAATAAGGCATTAGCACAAGATTCCTTCCTGCGAGGGAAATCTCTGCAGAGAGTCTTGGTCCTTTTGTAGAAATAGGTTCCTTGGTAACCTGAACAATAACTGTCTGTCCCTGTGTAAGTACGTCAGTTATTTTTCCATCTTTATCGATTTCGGGTTCAGGCTTAAACTTATGCACAGGAGGATTCTTTCCCTGTCTCTGCAGAGCGGAAAGGTAGTATTTCTGTGAAGTTCGGAACTGGGCGCCAAGATCAAGATAATGAAGGAAAGCATCACGCTCGTATCCGACATTAATAAAGGCTGCATTTAATCCGGGCATGATTTTTTTTACCTTACCCAGATAAATATCCCCTACAGAGTACTTAATATTGCGTTTTTCCTTGTTTAACTCTATCAGCTGCTTCTCTTCAAGCAGTGCCAAAGTGACCTCGGAATCACCAACATCAATGATTAAATCCTTGTTAGACACGTCAAAAAATTGATCTGATTGGATGTTATCTCAGCTATAACCGGTATATATAAAATAAACCTAAAGACCGTCAGACCTTTAGGTTTATTATAAAGCTTATGACCACTTGCTGATCTGTTACTTCTTCTTATGTCTGTTTTTCCTCAAACGCTTCTTGCGTTTGTGGGTGGCCATCTTATGTCTTTTTCTTTTTTTACCGCTTGGCATGGAAAATTATTATTTCTTAACGTGTGATTTTACTTTTGTAATAAATGTTTTTGCCGGCTTGAAAGCTGGGATATTGTGAGCCGGGATAATGATTGTGGTATTCTTTGAAATATTCCTTGCGGTTTTCTTTGCTCTTTTCTTTACGATGAAGCTCCCAAATCCCCTGAGATATACGTTATTACCTTTAACCATAGAATCCTTAACGGTTTCCATCATGGCTTCTACAGTTTTCTGAACAGTTACCTTCTCAATACCAGTGTTCTTGGCAATTTCATTAACGATGTCTGCTTTAGTCATTTTCGTGAAGTTTAAAATTCAACAAATTATTTTGTAATGCGTTTTTTCAACTGTGCAAATATAAAAATATTATTTGTTTAAATTGAAACACTTACATAATAATTTTTTTTATTTTTTTTTATTACAGCCTTAATTACAATTAAATAGCAAAACAATTTAAACTGACAAGGGATAATCATTGGTTTTTTT
>CALMJY010000328.1 GCA_937864815.1 uncultured Bacteroidota bacterium | reverse complement strand
GAATGGGAGAATGGGAGAATGGGAGAATGGGAGAATGGGAGAATGGGAGAATGGGTGATGGAGAGAATGCCAGATATAAAACTCTGTGATCCTTTGTGCCCTCTGTGCCTCTGTGGTAAAAAAAAATTAAAAATAATATCATGATAACAAGAAGAAGATTTATTTCAACAACAGCAATTGCGGCTTCAGCAGCAATATTATCTCCTGATGTATTTGCCTTGCAGGAAAAAAAGAAGCTTAAGAATTTTGGTTTCATAAGCGGTATAATCGGCAAAGAGCTTAAAGGTGACTGGAAAGCTGTACTTAAACAGGCTGCCTCATACGGATTTACAGAAATTGAAACAGGCAACTTCATGGGAGAATCAGCTGATAGTTTCCTTGCATATCTGAAGAGCATCGGTATTAGTCTGCCTGTTGGCGGATTTGAATTCAAGGCATCTGAAGATGAACTCAAAAAAAGCATGAGCCTGCTTAAAAGCCTGAAAGTAAAATATGCCGTAGTCTACTGGCCATGGTATACCGGCGGACCCTTCACTCTTGAAGATTGCAAAAAGAGTGCAGAGAGGCTGAATTACCTGGGTAAAGTGTGTAAGGATAACGGACTAATACTCTGCTGGCACAACCATAACAAAGAATTTGCACCAATGGAGACAGGGCTTCCTTTCGACTACCTGATGAATAATACCGACAAGAATCTTGTTATGTGCGAACTCGATCTTTACTGGGTGAAAAAAGGTGGTGCCGATCCGCTTGAAGTGATGAAGAAATATCCGGGCAGATTCCCTGTGTTACACGTAAAGGATATGGCACCAGGAGATGCACAGGATTTTGAATGCCCGGGATCAGGGATCATTGATTTTCCTTCTCTCTTCAGTGAAGCTGCCAAACAGGGAATAAAACACTATTTTGTGGAAAGGGACAATGTACCTGATGGTCTGGCATGTCTTAAATCTTCCGGTGAATATCTGACCAACATAACATTCTGATAAAAAGCTAATTCCTGATGATAACTGATATTAAACAGATTTGGAGCGGAGGGAAAGTGCAGAAACCATTGCTGGCATTAAAGGCAGGAAGACTGTCACTTTATTATCAGCAGGGTAATATAAGACATATCAGCGACGGACGGAATGAAATTATCAGAATGATATATTCTGCATTAAGGGACAGGGAGTGGCTGAATATAAATCCTGTTATATCAAGTGAAAAAGTTCAGAGGGGTTCGGATAACTTCAGGATTGAATATACATGTAACTATTTTTCAGACAAGCCGCTTTTTAAGGCTGTTTATATAATAGAAGGCAGATCCGACAATACGCTTATATTCTCCTTCGAAGGAGAAGTATTGAACTCTTTTGAGAAAAACAGGCTTGGATTCTGTATCCTTCACCCTGTTAAGGAATGTTCAGGTAAACCTTGTGAACTGATCCATACATCAGGCGATAAGGAAATTTTGTCCTTTCCTTCACTTATCAGTGCTGATCAGTCTTTCCTCGATCTTAAAGCTATGATATGGGATACTGAGAATTCCAAATGCCGTCTTGAGTTCACAGGGGAAATCTTTGAAACAGAGGATCAGAGAAACTGGACTGATGCCTCTTTCAAGACATACTGCACGCCATTATCACTTCCAGGTCCTGTAAAACTCAGCACAGGTGAAAAGCTAAGTCAGAAGATAGAACTGAAGGTTGTTGAGAAAGACAGCCCATCAGGAATTATTGGTGATAGTGCAATAAAAATATCATTCGAAAAAGGTGAAAAAATAAACAAGCCTGAGATAGGTATCGGGTGTTCAACAAGGGTAAATCCCCTGACAGAAAATGAAGCCCGGTTACTGAAATTAGTCAATGCAGATCATTACAGGTACGATATCTACCTGTTTGAACAGGAATGGATGACAAAGGCTGACAAATCCCTGTCAGAAGCGAGGGCACTTGGATGCAAATCAGAGCTTGCCCTGTTTTTTGATGAGAACTACAAAGATCAGATTGATAATATAATCAAATGGATAGAAGACCGGAAACCGGAGATATCAGTGATCATTCTTCTTCACAAAACTGCCTATGTGACTCCTGGTGAACTATTAGAACACACTTCGCACCTTTTCAGACAAATCGCCCCATCAGCAAGAATATGCATTGGTACAAACGCCAACTTTGCAGAGATTAACAGGGAAAGACCAGCAGAGCAAGGATTTGATCTGCTGACATATTCAATTCATCCGCAGGAACATGCATCAGACAACCTGACACTTATAGAAAATCTTGAAGCTCAGAAATACACTGTTGAAAGTGCTGCAGAATTTTCTTTTGGCAGGGGCATATGGGTATCTCCAGTCAACCTCCAGCGCCGCTTCAACGCAAATATTGAGAACTATGAGACTGCAGTTCAGGGAAGCTCATTTCCTGCCCAGGTTGACAGCAGGATAATGTCACTTTTTGGTGCCTGCTGGACAGCAGGAAGTATTAAATATCTCTCCGAATCGGGTGCAAAAGGCATAACCTATTATGAGGCAGCCGGAGAAAGAGGGATAATCCAGGGTGATTATGATCCGAGATGGCCCGATTATTTCAAGTCAAAGGCAGGCATGATCTTTCCTGTATTTCATATTCTGAAATGGTTCCAGGAGGGAAGTAACTATGATATCATCCGAAGTCATAGTTCATTACCACTCAAGGTTGATGTACTTGCGATGCAAACAGACAGAAAGATAAGGTTTGTACTTATTAATTACACACATCATTTCCAGAATGTTACTATAAATATTAACACAGGGAAATTATACTCATTGACCCTCGAGACTGAATCTTTCTCAGCTGCAGCCAGTGATCCGGAATGGCTGAGCACTTGTACCAGTAAAGAAATACCTGATCTTAACAACCTTTCCCTGAGCCCCTACTCTATTACCTTTATGGAAGGAGATTCAAATGATTAAAAACGTGATGCCGGCATATGAAAAATAAAACAGGCATAGTTATTAGGATAAACGGCAGGATGGCCATACCAAAATATGAACAGCTTGTAAATGAAATCCTACGTAACATTAAGACAGGCAGACTTAAGCTTGGAGATAAACTGCCTTCAATCAATGAAATATGCAACAACATTGATATCGCCCGCGACACCGTTGTAATTGCCTATAATGAACTTAAATCGAGGGGAATAATCAGTCCGCGGCACGGCAAAGGTTTTTATGTATCATCCACTTCCGTTAATAATAAACTTAAGATATTTCTGCTTTTTGATGTGATGAACGGATACAAGGAGGTATTGTACAGATCATTTGTAAAAAACCTCGGCAGGGATTTTCAGGTTGATATCTTCTTCCACTATTATAATCTTAAGGTATTCAGCCAGCTTATTAAAGATAATGCTGACAAATACGGATACTATGTTATCATGCCTCATTTTAATGAAGATGTTTCAGACATGATAAAAAAGATTCCTGCAGACAAGCTATTGATAATTGATAAGGACCTAATAAATCATAAAGAGAATTATGCTGCTGTTTACCAGGAATTTTATAAAGACATCTGCTCTTCACTGGAAAAAGCTTTAAAGCTGTTAAGAAAATATAAGCAACTTAAATTCATTTCGAATCACAATTTTCAGTTCATTCCTGAAGGTATGGAAAAGGGATTCATTAAGTTCTGTAAGGATAAAAGGCTTAATTATTCCGTAAATGCAAATATCAGGTCCTCCCGCCCTTCTCATGGAGATGCTTATCTTGTTGTATCAGACCAGGACCTGATCGAACTTCTTAATATATCTATCAGGAACAGGTGGAAGCCCGGAAAGGATATCGGTATATTATCTTATGATGATACTCCTCTCAAGGAGATACTTGCCGGAGGAATTTCGGTTATCTCTACCGACTTTTATGCAATGGGAAAAACAGCCGCAGGTATTATTAAGGATAACCTGATATGCAAGACCGAAAACCCCTGCAGATTCATAGCAAGAAAATCTTTGTAAACCAGTTATAATTTTCGGTTTGTTCTGCTCAAAAAAATTTAAAAATCGATATTAAACTGACAATATGTGAAATAAGTATGAGTTTCTTCGCTTCACTTCGTTTCGCTCAGAATGACAGATATTTAAATTTTCCGGAGGAGGTGGTTGGCGGCAATGCCACCAACCACCTCCTCCTCTCCTTAAAAACTTTAAGTAATTGTCATTCTGAGCAAAGCGAAGAATCTCATACTATTAATAAGACAGCAATGTTAAATATGAATAATTATTATTTATATTTGTCATAACAGTACATAACACTTAACACTCAAAACCTTAACTTTAAACTTTCAATTCTTTACTTTATACTTTCAACTTTTTACTTTATAAACTCATATCATGGTACTGGTACAAAACTATGCACTTGCTGTTTTCCTCTGTTTCATTGCAATGGTATGCTGGGGATCGTGGCAGAACACTCAGAATCTTATTGGTAAGGAATGGCGTTTTGAGCTGTTCTACTGGGATTACTCGCTTGGCATCCTGGCATTTGCCCTTATAATGGCATTTACATTCGGAAGCTTCGGAGATCAGGGGCGCAGTTTCCTTCCCGATCTTGCACAGGCTGATCCGAAAAATCTTCTATCGTCGGCACTTGGTGGATTCATCTGGAATATTGGTACACTCTTGCTTGTTGCGTCAATATCCATTGCCGGCATGTCGGTTGCTTTTCCGATAGGTGGTGGCATAGGATGGACTCTTGGTATACTTATTAATTATATAGGTAAGCCTGAAGGCAATCCGGCACTGCTTTTTGGAGGAACTGCAGTTATTATACTTGCAATTCTTGTAAGCATGCAATCGTATCGTAAACTTGCCGACCACCAGAAGAAACCATCATTCAAAGGCATTGCACTGGCATTCCTTGCCGGATTATGCATAGCTTTCTTTTACAGATTCGTCGCCTCTTCCATGGCCACCGATTTCGGACCTGCAGATGCCGGGAAGATAAGTTCCTATACAGCTGTAGTTTTTTTCTCAATAGGAGCACTAATCAGCACAATAGTATTAAATCCGGTATTTATGGCCAGACCAGTGCAGGGTGCCCCGGTAAAGATATCTGAATGGTCAAAGGGGGGAACAAAGGCTCATCTCCTTGGTATGCTCGGTGGCGCAATATGGTGCCTTGGCAACTCGGTAAGTTTTATGTCGGTTGGTGCTGCAAGTCCTGCCATATCATACGGACTCAGCAATGCAGCCCCTGTTGTGGCAGCTTTGTGGGGAATCTTCGTCTGGAAAGAGTTCAGGGATGCTCCGAAAGGAACAAACATGCTGCTAACACTGATGTTCGCATTTTACCTGCTTGGGCTGGTGTTGATCGTATACTCAAGATTTGCGTAAGCAAATTCCCCCTTCCAAGGGGGTTAGGGGGATGTTTTAACAGAAATGACATCCCCCTGCCCCCTTCAAAGGGGGAAACTGTAAAGGCAACAGGCATCGGGCGACAGGCTACAGGCAAAAAAAAGTCCCTGACATCTGGTTCCCCTCCTGGGAGGGGTCAGGGGTGGGT
>CALMJY010000327.1 GCA_937864815.1 uncultured Bacteroidota bacterium | reverse complement strand
ATCCGCATATCGAAAGGGAGTATTATTCAGGAGCTTTCCTTACAAATTATGTTTGCGTACAGTGCGGGAAGGAGTTTACCATTGCCCAGAAACTGGAGATGGATGAGGAGAGAAAACTCTTCATCCGGGATCTTCCATGAATTCTCGAGAAAGATATTATGATAACCAGATTATATGACCGGCCTGATCACATTACCCCGTTACCCGTCGCCCGTCGCCCGTCGCCTTTTTTATATCCTTATACCTATAACAAGTATATCATCGGTCTGATCCTCATCGTTTTCCTCCCTCCATTTTTCGATCTCTTCATAAAGCATATCACTTTGCTCGGGCATAGTTAGTGACTGTATGCTTAAAAGAAAGGATTTGAATCTTGATCTCTGATATTTCTTGTGTAATGGACCTCCGAACTGATCAGCATACCCGTCGGAGCATAGGTATATTGTGTCGCCTCTTATCAGATGGATGATTTCTGAAGTAAACTCAGGATTGCTTGTTTCTGTATTCTTAGTTGCTGTTGTTAGCGCGAAATATTCCCTGATTTCTCCTTTACTCACATGATAAAATGGTATTCTGACAGAGGAATAGGCAAGCCTGTTAGTTATTATATCCAGGTTACACATAACAATATCCATATCATCCGACAGGCCGGTCTCATCCTCATCCCATCTCAGAAACCTGTGAACTTTTGAAAAAAGATGCTGAAGTATTGCGTCGGGAGCGGTAATTTTCAGCTCATTAACAGCCTGATCAGTTATCCCGTATCCAATAGTGCTTAAGAGAGCTCCGGGAATTCCGTGTCCTGTACAATCGGCAGCTGCAAAAACAACCTGATTGTCAGTATGACTGAAAAAATAAAAATCACCACCTACGATATCCTTTGGTTTATACAGAACGAAACTGTCAGGAAAGCACTCGCGAACATAAAGATCGTCAGGAAGAAATGTTTTCTGGATATGCCTTGCATAATTGTAACTGCCCTGTACTTCATTTATTGATTCCTCAATCTTCCTGTTGATTATTCTGATCTTATCATTTATTTCCGGAACGCTTGCTGCCATTTCCTTCATCTCTTCATTTAATCTACGGGTTTCATTGAGAAGCTTGTGAATGCTGCTGTGTGGTTTTATTGAATATGACAGATTTTTTATCAGATCTGGATTTACAGGATATGCTTCATATTCTATGTCGTGAAGGAGTGCTGGAATTAATCTTACCAGCTCACGGTCTTTCTCTTTTTCATGTTCAGCCAGTTCTTCAAATGGTATGAGGCCCGGATGAATCTTGCTGTTATTGTCTTTAACATTTCCATATATCCAACCATTAAGCCTTTTGTCCCAGCTCCACCTTATGTGTTCCACCCTGGCCATAGTCTCAATTTCTTCAGGATTAAGATGAAGGACTGGTGCCTTGAACCCTTTCCTGACACGTCTCATTTTATAACCGATTGACAGAAGCTTGGTGGGAATATGAAAAGCATTGTCTTTGTTTGAAATCTTAATATCCTCTGAAAGACTTTCATAATCAGTTGAATACAGATTTTGTATATCACCAGGATAGAACTGGTTAACTGTTTCCGGTGAATCATCAGAGGCAGTATTTTTTCTTATCTCCTGAAGATACCTGGAATGGATTGCCCTTGCCAGTTTTTTGATTGTGATTGCATCGATTGCTGATATCTCATCAGTTCTGATAATCTCAAAACCTATTTTCTTGAGTTGTGGTGGTATAAGGTAATTGAGTTCCCTGAAATACCATTTCCTGGCATCAGGCATTTCTTTATAAGTGACCTTTCGTCTGTTGATTCTCCTCCTGGTTTCCTGAATTTTTTTCTGAACTGGTCCGGCTGCTGCTGATTCGAGAAAGTATTGATCATGGTCAATGGAAGCAAGTTTTTCAATTTCCTGGTCGGTAATTATACAGGTTCTGCAAAACTCATCATAGGGTCTGATATACAGGTTCAGGGCCCTCAGCTTTTCCGGTATACCTGCTGCATAATCAAACCATATTTTTTGTTCATCATCTGCGAGCTGCGAAAATTCTTTATTTATCGTGAAAGGAGCTGTAATCAGAAGTCT
>CALMJY010000326.1 GCA_937864815.1 uncultured Bacteroidota bacterium | reverse complement strand
GAGGTCTTTGACATGTACAAAATTGAACAGCAAAAACATACAGGAATTTCATTTTACAGTGTTGCAGAATACTTTGATTTTCTTGTAATTGTTGCCTTTATGGCCGATAATACGGCTGAAATTGAATATAAAGACATTTATTATCCCTCAGCAATAGTTAAGTTCCTTAAATCCCTTAAACCGGAAAAGGCACCTGTAATTCTGTTTGGGGGAAATGGAACCGATCACCGGTATATTTATGCATCTCCGCTTGATACGAGGCTCTGGCTTTGGGAATCAGCTGCCTCCGGCGGAGGCTTCTGGAATTGCTACTTCAACGGATATTATCCTGCAAATGCCCCTGATGCACGTAATGCTTATATTACTACTGATGCATATAAGTACCTGGATATTAATTCTGATATTCTGCAGCAGATCCAGCCGGTTACAGACATAGGAATACTCTATTCTAAACCCTCGGGAGAACTCACCGGAGATGAAAGTTTTGAAAACTCAATGAGAGGATTGCAGAGGTTAATGGCAGAAAATCATTACCAGTATGGATTCATTTCCGAAAGACAGCTTTCTGAAGAGAATCTTAAAAAGTTCAAAATTCTGATTTTACCTGATGTGGCTGCAATGAGTGAAATTCACATAAAGCTGATCGAAACCTGGGTAAACAGGGGCGGCAGATTGATTGCCACCTACAGAACATCGCTTTATGATGAAAATGGAACCGGAAGAAAAGATTTTGGTTTGACTAAAACACTGGGAATAACATATCATAACCAGATCATAAATACGAGTCTGGATTGCTACCAGAAAATTGTATCACGGAATGATCTTGTTGACGGTATGGACCTGACAAGCCTTCTTCATAATAGCGGCAGTACTTTAATGACAAAGGCATTAAAAGGGACTGAAACAATAACAGGTTATTTGCCCAAAATTAACAACCAGCCCCCTGAAAATGCTTTTCCTGCAAGCTGGGATACCGAAAATCCGGTTATGGTCAGGACATTAAGTGGAAAAGGGGAATCGATCTATTTCGCCAACGAAATTGAAAAACTGAATTTTACTATTGGACATCCTGATTATAACAGACTACTTACTAATTCCATAAATCATCTGATTGGAAATCAAAAAATCTTAAAAACAAATGCCCCGGCTTCGGTTCATGTCTATCTTAATAAAAGCCTTGCCTCATCCGATAGCTATCAACTGTCACTTGTCAACACTTCCGGAAGCTCCCGCAGACCATACAGGGATATTGTTCCTGTAAATGAGATTACCGTTGAGCTTCCATTCATGATAAAATCGGCAGAAACTCTGTACAGTACATCGGGGAATGAGGTAAAAATCAAAGAAAATACCATAAGTATTGATAAATTAGAGGAGTTTTATTCATTGAAAATAATCTCAAAATGAAAACCATTAAACTGATTTACCTTTTAGCGGCTCTTCTTGTAGCCTGCACCTCATCGCAACAACCTGAAAGAAAGACCCAAAAACTGAAAAGATCAGATTGTTTTTTCGGGGTTCATTTTGACTTACATGCAAGTGAGGATATTACAGATGCCGGAAAGACTCTCACTGCAGAGATGATTGATACTTTCCTCCTGAAGGTTAAGCCTGATTTTATTCAGATTGACTGCAAAGGACATCCGGGTATAACCAGCTATCCTACCAAAGTCGGTTTTCATGTCAAGGGTTTTGAAAAAGATCCTCTGAAATTGTTCAGGGAGGTAACAGCAAAAAATAACGTTGCTCTTTTCATGCATTTCTCAGGTGTGTGGGACAATAAAGTAGTCAGAGAACATCCCGACTGGGATGTAATAAGAGCCAACGGAAATCCGAGTCAGCAGAAAGTCTCCTTTTTCAGCCCTTACCTTGACACTTATATGATTCCTCAGCTTAAGGAATTAAGCGATTACGGAGTTGATGGAGCATGGATTGACGGTGAATGCTGGGCAGTTGAACCTGACTATGGAAAAGCATCATTAAAGGGATTCCGTGAAGCGACCGGAATTACAGAAATACCAAGGTCTCCGGAAGACAAATTTTATCCTGAATTTCTTGATTATACAAGGGGTTTATTCAGGAATCACCTTACCAGGTATATAGAAGCAATTCATCAGTATAATCCTCAATTTCAGATAACCAGTAACTGGGCATACTCCTCAATAATGCCCGAAAAAGTCACAATAAATGTCGATTACCTTTCAGGTGATGTTACACCCCTGAACGGAGTGTACCGCTCTGCATTTGAAGCCCGTTGCCTGGCACCACAGGGTAAACCATGGGACCTGATGGCCTGGGGATTTTCATGGGATGGCGGCAAAATGCCAATGAGTATAAAATCAGCTGTCCAGCTTGAACAGGAAGCTGCACAGATAATGGCGATGGGAGGAGGTGTGCAATTTTACTTCCAGCAAAACCGTGATCTTTCAATCAAACCCTGGCTTGCCACCATGCTTTCAGAAATAGGTTCATTCTGCCGCGAAAGACAGCAATTCTGTCATAAGGCAAAACCGGTGCCCCAGGTAGCATTATTATTCCCTACGGCATCACATCAGAAAAACGGGACACGACCTTATTCAAATTCCACATCCAGAATTGAGGGTTCACTCTATATGATATTAGACGGACAATTCCCGGTTGAAATACTTATGGAACACCATCTTGC
>CALMJY010000325.1 GCA_937864815.1 uncultured Bacteroidota bacterium | reverse complement strand
TCACCAGTCTCATGTTTGCACCAAAATATTATAAAGACAGGATGTATACAATAATCGAATACGAAGAAGAAGCTTCAGCAGTCAGCCGGTTAGACTTATGGAAAGCTGGAATTCAAATGTGGTCAAAATCACCTCTATGGGGTGTAGGTCCAGCTAATTTTCCTCTACTCAGCCCGGATTATGTGAAATGGAGAGCTAATCGTACAAACCAAGGGCTCCAAGCACATAATATGTACATCGAATTTTTAGCTGAAGTAGGGGTACAAGGGCTGATGTTGTTCTTATTTCTTCTTATATCAACGCTTATCTCTCTGAAGAAATCCAGTACAGTTTCAAAATCATTGACATTTACTGAATTAGAATTATCAAGGATAGGGCTTAGAGATGGAATAATGAATTATTTTCTTTTCGCTATGTTTGGACCAGTTTTTTTTAGAGATATATTTTTTTATTACTTGGGTTGTGCCAGCGTTTTGCCAATAATTAGAAAGGATCATATCGATCAGGAGTGAAGAGGCTATGAGACAGAAACTGATAAAACATATAATTGCACCATTATGGTCAATAAAAGATGGTTGCTACTACTTTAATTTTCTAAATGAGTTCGAAAAAAGTCAATATTTACCCCGAGAGGTGATAGTCGAAACGCAGTTTAATAAACTTAAAAGTATGGTTAAATATGCTTATAAATATTGTGAATTTTATAAAAGAAAATATTCAGAATACTCATTTGATCCTGATTCATTGAAAGATTTATCTGATATTAAAAAAGTCCCTGTCCTTACGAAGGAGGAAATACAAACTTTCAAGATGCAGATGGTTTCAAGTGAGTGTGATGTAAATAAGCTCATTCCAGATATGACAGGAGGTTCAACAGGTTCGCCACTTCATTACTATTATGATGAAAGAATGCTAGGTATTAGAAGAGCAATCACTATTAGACATGATCGTTGGTCGGGTTGGGATATAGGAAAGCCGGTCGCTTATCTATGGGCTGCTCATCGAGATACTGACATTTTTAAAGGTATAAAAATATATTTGAGGAATGTACTTCTTGAAAGAACATACATTCTAAATACATCAAATATTGGTAAAGACGATCTTAGAGAATTTACTGACCTACTTAAAAAGAAAAGAATACAGTATATTATTGGATATGCATCATCTCTTTATCTTTATGCAAAATACATTGCAGGCATAAATGATAAGGAAGTTCGTCCTAAGGCAATAATATCAACAGCTGAAGGACTTGATGATATGCAGCAAGTGTTTATTGAAAATACATTCAAGTGTAAGGTTTTTAATAGGTATGGATGTAGAGAGCTTAACCTCATCGCAAGCGAATGTGATAAGCATGAAGGGTTACATATCAATTCCGAATGTCTCTTCCTCGAAGTTAATAATGTCGATGCTGATGATCAATTAGGGGAAATTATATTATCAGATCTTTGTAACAATGCGATGCCATTCATTAGATATAGAATAAAAGATATGGGAATTTTATATGAAAAGGAATGTTCTTGTGGCCGGGGTTTGCCGCTTATAAAATCAATAAATGGTCGTGCAACTGATTTTATTATCACTCCAAGAGGAAAACTTGTTTCAGGTCCTTCGGTTACAATCACTGTTATTGCTAAGACTCCTGGCTTGATTCAAGGTCAGATCATTCAGGATAAGATAAACCATCTCATATTTAGAGCTGTTGTGGATGACTCTTTTGAAATTGAAGGAAAGAAGTTTGTTAGAAATAAATTTATTGAATATTTCGGGAATGACATGATAGTAGACTTTGATATTGTTGATAAAATTGATAGTGAGTCCTCAGGGAAATATAGGTTCAGTATATCTCATGTGATTGATGAGGAGCTATTAAATAATTACAAATAAAGCTAAAAAGTTATGTGCAAGAGAATAATAGTAACATCCTTAATATCTATTATAATAGTTTTTTTCATATTGTTTTCTTTTTTTTATTTTTATTATTGGAAAGGACATATAGAGATTTTCTTTGATAAAGATATCCATATTACACTCCCGGAAATGGTACTTATCCCTGGGGGTTGGTTTGAAATGGGAGACACCTTCGGAGATGGTCTTGGAAGAGAGCGGCCAGCTCATAAAGTATATGTTTCCCCCTATAAAATATCCAAGTATGATATAACAAATAAGGAATATTCCGTATTTGTTCAAGAAACTTATCCACATTACTATAAGCCTGATGGATATTGGTATGAGAGGAACTTTAATTCTCCAAGGCAGCCTGTTGTTGGAGTTTCATGGTATGATGCACAGGCATATTGTCTCTGGCTATCAAATAAAACAGGGAGAAAGCTTAGATTGCCGACAGAGGCAGAATGGGAGTTTGCCGCTCGAGGGGGTTTAAATAATAAAAAGTATCCTTGGGGTAATGAAATATCTCCTGGTGGTAGATTGATGGGTAACTTTCCTGATGAAACTGCGCGAAATGGTTACAAGAAAAAGAACCGAACGATAAAGACAGGATATGATATAGATAGGTGGACAATCTTAAAAGGCTATAACGATGGATACATATATACCTCACCAGTAGGAGCTTTCCCAGCTAATGGTTACGGCCTTTATGATATGTCGGGAAATGTTTGGCAATGGTGCGAAGATTGGTATGAGGGAGGATACTACATTAGATCAGCTGGCGTAAAAGATCCTGTTTGCACAGATTCATCAAGCGGCAACAAGATAATACGCGGCGGTTCCTGGTATTATTCATGGAAGTATCTCACTGTATCTACAAGGCAATACTACCCTCCTTGGAAAAAGTACGGTATGCTTGGATTCAGAATTGTAGAGGAATTATAGACAGATAATAAAGGATGAAGATACATTACTGGCATTGTCTATTCAAGTTATTGTCAAGTCGATTTGAAGAGCTTTCAGCTATTAATCAATTACTCAAGTTTCGCACCCCTATTTGACCCGTCTTCTACAGTTAGTTTCATAAAGCTCAGTGATATTGGCAAGTTGAAG
>CALMJY010000324.1 GCA_937864815.1 uncultured Bacteroidota bacterium | reverse complement strand
TTGCGGCTCGCCGCTTCTTTCCCTCTGTTTCTAAGCTAATTACGTGTCATCCCGATGCGAAGCGAGGGATCTCCTTCTTCATTCAGCATTTAGCTTATTTGCAGATGTGATGAAAGATTAGCTTTTGAAGGAGGGGAAACTTTTGATGTCACTTACCTTCTACAAAATATCCCATAGCTTGACGGCTATGTCCCCCGGGGGGTAATAAACTAATGATTGACTATAAACGTAAAACAATAAAGATTGGGTAAATTGCATTACATTTATATTACTCATATATAATTTACTATGAAAGTCCTTGGAATTAACTGTAGTCCCCGCAAGGGAGGGAACACCGAATTACTTCTTAAAGAGGTTTTTAAAGCTATTGAAAAGGAAGATATTACGACTGAACTCTTTCATCTTGGTGGTAAGAAAGTCAGTGGTTGCAGTTAGACGGGCCGGTGCTATTCATTCATTCCACAGCCTTAATAACTTCTTCCTTATAAATGAAATGATAGTTATCGGATCCTCTTACTGGAATGCAGGTATTGGCAGGGAAAAGGGAGAAGTTAAAAGTTTAAAGTTCAAGCATAATAGGAGACTGCAGGACTGCATGACAGCAGGACTGCAAGACAAAAAAACCGGCCTTTTGAGCCGGTTTTCATATTATGCAATTTCTGAAATAATCCTAAAAATGATCTCTCTCAACATAGTGTGTATGAAGCAATTCATGTGACACTTTGCTGTTTGGTTTACCAAGAAAATCTTTATATATGGCTATTACTTCAGGATTCTGGTGTGACTTTCTGAGAACCATATGCTCATCTTCTGAATAGATGGCTTTCATCCTGTTCTTCCTGATCTCTGCATTTGTTGGGATTGGCTGGCCTCCTCCACCAAGACATCCTCCGGGACAAGCCATTATTTCAATAAAATGGTAGTTTGCTTTACCCTTTTTAACCCTTGACATGATCTTATTTGCATTAACAAGTCCATGAGCTATGGCAACCTTAAGCTCAGCACCCTCAAGGAATTTCCAGTCTTCCGTGCAACCTTCGATTTTTACAGTAGCCTCCTTTACTCCATCCATTCCGCGTACAGGAGTTATATTAAGGTTCTTAAAAGGAACCTCTCTTCCTGTAACAATCTCATATGCTGTACGTAGGGCAGCTTCCATAACACCTCCGGTAGCACCAAAAATAACACCTGCACCGGTAGAATCACCCATAATAGAGTCGTATTTTACTTCGCTAAGATTCCTGAAATCAATACCTGCCTGCTTAATCATCACGGCAAGTTCACGGGTTGTCAGTACATAATCAACATCCTTGTAGCCGCTGGCTCTCATTTCGGGTCTGTCAGCCTCAAATTTCTTTGCAGTACATGGCATTATGGATACTGATACAACCTTTGAAGGGTCAAGGTTTCTTTTCTGAGCGTAGAATGTCTTAGCAAGAGCGCCAAACATCTGCTGAGGTGATTTGCATGTAGAAAGGTTTGGCAGATACTCAGGATACTTGTGTTCAATAAATTTGATCCATCCTGGTGAGCATGATGTAAACATCGGAAGGGATATTTTCTTATCTCCGTCAACAAGTGCTTTTTTAAGTCTGACAAGCAACTCTGTGCCTTCCTCCATAATTGTAAGGTCAGCAGTAAAGTCAGTATCAAGAACAGAATTGAAACCCAACTGTTTCAGAGCATTTACCATTTTTCCTGTTACCCTTTCACCCGGATCGTAGCCAAGATCTTCACCAAGAGCGATCCTTACCGCAGGGGCCGTTTGTACAACCACATGTTTATCAGGATCATAAATTGCATCCCAAACCTGGTCGATATAAGTCTTCTCAACAAGGGCACCTGTTGGGCACCTGTTTACACACTGTCCGCAGTTTGTACAAACAACATGGCTCATCGGCTTATTGTGGAACGAGGATATTTTCTGATGTGCTCCCTTGTTTGCAACCGCAATTGCAGAAATATACTGAAGTTCGTCACATGTTCTGACGCATCTCTGACATCTTATACATTTACTGTCATCCTTCAGAAAGGAAGGAGAAGATCTGTCAATCGCGTAATTATGGTCTTCCACAAGGTCGAGGAAGATCGTATCGCCGAATGCAAACTCATTGGCAAGTGACTGTAGTTCACAGTTCTGGTTTTTATAGCATTTGGTACAGTCGGAACGGTGTTCCGACAACAGGAGTTCGATAACATGCTTTCGTGCATTTCTCACCTTGAGTGTATTGGTATGAATATCCATACCTTCTGAACATGGCATGGCGCATGCTGCAACCAGTGTCCTGGCGCCGGTCTGCTCCACAACGCATACCCTGCAGTTCCCTGCCACGCAGAGATCATCATGGTTACATAGAGTAGGTATGTTGATATTCAGTTTCCTGGCTGCAGCCAGTACCGTTGTTCCCGGTTCAACTGAAATACGTTGATTATTTATAGTCAGATTTATCATAGATTACTGTTTTAAATGATTAATAGATGATCTCCTCCCTGAAGTTCCCGACAATTGATTTAAATGCATTACCCACAGACTGGCCAAGGCCACATTTTGCAGCAATCTTCATTGAGTCGGCAAGCTTTGTCAGCTCAGTCAGATATGTCGATTTCACCTCATGTTTCTTAACCTTTTCAATTCCCTTCAGAAGCTGCTGGCATCCAACGCGGCATGGAGTACACTGTCCACATGATTCCTCAGTGAAGAAATCGAGATAGTTATGTAAAACGTTGTACATTGAGCGTGAACTGTTGAACAGCTTCATTGATCCGCCTGTGGGAACACCTTCAAACCCTATAATAGTCTCAGCAAATTTCTTCCTGGGAACACAGAATCCTGATGCACCTCCAACCTGCACGGCCTTTGTATCACCGTCGCCAAACTCATTGACAAACTGTTGAACAGTCATCCCAAGCTCAAGCTCAAATATGCCCGGTGTAGGTGTATCTCCTGAAACCGAGAAAACCTTTGAACCCCTTGAATCCTTAGTCCCGTACTGACTGAATTTCTGAGCATCATGATTGATGATCATCATTGCAGAAACCAGTGTTTCTACATTATTAATAGATGTAGGTTTGCCGAATACACCTGATACTGTCGGGTAAGGTGGCTTATTCCTGGGTTCTCCCCTTTTCCCTTCAATCGATTCAAACAGGGCACTTTCCTCACCGCATATATATGCGCCACTGCCCATTCTGTATTCAATGTTAAAATCAAATCCGATATCGTGAATCATTTTATGGAAGGCACTGAGCTCGATCATAATCTGAGGAAGCATGTACCTGTATTCACCTCGAAGGTAAACAATACCCTTTTTTGCTCCGATTGCTTTCCCGGCTATCGCCATTCCTCCATGCACTTTAACAGAAACCTTTTCAAGTATCTCCCTGTCTTTGAATGTGCCAGGCTCTCCTTCATCGGCATTACATACGATATATTTATCAGGTTCTTTTTCGGCTGCGGTATATTTCCATTTCAATCCGGTAGGAAATCCTGCTCCACCCCTTCCCTTTAAACCGGAATCAAGCATAGCCTGGATAATCTCATTGCTGGTCATTTTGTAGGCTTTCTGCAGCACTTCCTGCGGATCAATCTTCTCGAAAATGAGTCCTACCTTTGTTAATGCTTTCTGCTCCATTTCTGTACCGTATTTTATTTTTGCATGTAATCTTTTATTATCTCACTTACTTTTTCAGGTGTCAGCTCTGTATACGGCATCTCGTTTATGAGAATTGCCGGCGCCTTATGACACCAGCCAATACAGTTGGTTTCAAGAAGACTGAACTGATTGTCGGCAGTTGTTTCACCAACCCTTATTCTGAGCATTTCTTCTATAGTATGTATTATGTCACTCTTACCCTTCATTGAACATGTTATGGTTTTGCAAATCCTTATAACATATTTGCCTCTTGCCTGTGTGTCGAGAAAGGTGTAAAATGATGCTGTCCCGTAAACCTCAGCTGCTGAAATATCAAGCTCCTTTGCAACCTCAACCATAGCTTCGTCAGTCAGATAACTGTGTTTGATCACAATATCCTGAAGAATAGGCATGAGGCTCTCGCGCTGGCGACCGTGTTTTTCGGACAATTCCTTAACTAGATTTCCTACCTGGTACATTTCCTGTTGATTTTTAAGTAATTAGGTATAATAAAAATTAATTGAAGATATAATATTTTCGGGTGTTAATTTAATAACAATACTTTTATAAAAAAGGGAATAATATCATTCTGTCTAATTTAGAATTAGACTAAAGAAGGATAGTTAAAAATATTTGAGTTTCAGATTCAATAGCTACTGTTTTGCATAGGATAATTATCTTTGTTAATATTTACAGGTATGGATTATCAGAACGAGTTAAGGAGTTTTGTCCCGGAACATCAGTACTTTATTGGTATTGACTCCGATGGTTGCGTATTTGACACTATGGAGGTGAAGCAAAAAGAGTTCTTCATTCCCAATGCAATGAAGCACTTCAGCCTCTTTCCCATCGCAAAAACAGTACGCGAGACATGGGAATTTGTTAATCTCTACTCTGCTTTCAGGGGAAACAACAGGTTTATTGCAATGCTGAAAGTATTTGAACTTCTGGCTGAACGCAGTGAGATTGCTGAAGCAGGATTTGTGTTACCCGATTTTAACTCCCTCAGGGAGTGGACAGAGACAGAAACCAAACTGGGTAATGCAACTCTGAGGAAACAGGTTGAAGCTACTGGTGACAAAAGGCTGGAGGTGGTCCTCAGGTGGAGTGAAAACATCAACCGGGAAATAAGTGAGTGGATGCATAATATACCTCCTTTTCCGCATGCAAAAAAAGCGATTGAGCATGTTGCAGACATTGCCGACATTCTTGTTGTATCCCAGACACCTCTTGAAGCGCTTGAACATGAATGGTATGCAAATGATCTGAAAAAATATATCAGACTCATTGCAGGTCAGGAGCATGGCACCAAGTCCGAACATATTGCCTTAGCTGCCAGATCAAAATATCCTGTTGAAAGGATCCTTATGATAGGTGATGCAAGAGGTGACATGGAGGCTGCCCTAAGGAATGGAGTCCTGTTTTACCCGATCATACCCGGACAAGAGGACCATTCCTGGCAAATATTCTATGACGAAGGATTGGAAAAGTTTATAAACGGAACATTCAAAGGATCATATGAGGATCATCTTGTGTCAGAATTCATGAAATCTCTGCCTGATACTCCCCCGTGGAAAAAGTTCTAAGGACCATAATTTTTAACCTGTTCACACTTTTGTTTAAGTTTTTTATTTTAATTTTATACAAGTTGATAACAGAGTTAATAATCAAACAGAAGAAGGAGGTATCTTATGGAATATTTATGTAAAGCTTGCAGAGGTCATCTTAAAGTAAAGACCTCGATAGTTCTTTCTGCACAAAAAAAAGGAAGTACAGAAAGAGGTCTTGTATTTCTTGATTCGGAACTTGGCAACTACACCAAAACCACTCATCCTTCATTCAAAATACATGAGGGTGATCAGTATACCTATACCTGTCCTATATGTCACTCATTACTAAACAGTGCCAAATATGAGCATCTGGTAAGGATCATCATGATTGATGAAGACAAAAAGGAATATGATATCTACTTCTCAGAGATTGCAGGTGAGAAATGTACATTCAAGCTTGGAGACGGGGAGATTGAAGCCAAGGGTTCCGATTCCAAATTGTATGACAAATACTTTGATATCCCGGAGGAGGACAGGAAGTATTTATAAACACGGCTACCGGCTACCGGCTACCGGCTACCGGTTACCGGTTACCGGCTGCCGGAAACCGGCGTCAGGCGAGAGGGACAAATACATCCACGCGGGTGCCACGCGGAGCACCTGAATCATCATAAAGATCAGTTATTGAATGTGTTATAGGCTTATTATTAAGCTGATTAAGAATATCATAAAATTCACCTGTAAGCTTAAGACCTTTTCCTGTTGAGTGGCTCTGCCCTGCTGCTTTTACCCTGCCTATTCCATTGTCCTCAATTATTATCCTCAGATAATCCGATTCCCTGTTCACTGTAATCATCAGCTTACCTCCATCCATGCTGGGTATAATCCCATGCCTTATTGCATTTTCAGCAAAGGTGTGCATAACAAGTTTCGGAACTTTTTCCTCGCCGCTTATTTCCTCTGCAACATTTATGCTGAAATCAAGTTTATCACCAAAACGCATTTTTTCAAGTTCAAGGTAGTTGGTTACAAACTGTATCTCTTCCCCGAGAGTCCTGTAAATTCTTTCCGCATCATTCAGCATTCCCCGCAGAAGGCTGGTGAACTTATTAAGATAATCGTATGCAGCCTGGCGTTCTTCAAGATATATCAGCGAACCTATGGAATTAAGTGTGTTAAAGGTAAAATGCGGATCGAGCTGTGATTTTATGCCCTGCAGCTGAAGTGTAAGAAGTCTTTGTTTAAGTTTTTCTCTTTGCTCAATCTGTGATATTGCAATACGTTTGATAATATAAATAAACGATACTATCAGTAAGAATATTCCGATATAAATTATGTAGCTTAAATAATAAAGTTTATTTGAGGAAAGGGTGATGATATTCGCTGAATCTTTATTGGTCAAAAGTATTTTATGGGGCTTTCCTGGTGCATATGAATGTGAAATCCTTATTTTCGAATTCGATGAATTAAGTTCGGTTTCTGACAGCTTTTTAAAATTCTGGTTATAAACAGCCAGACGTTTCTGCTTTTCCGAATAGAATAATAATTCGGTCTTCCCGTCATTATTAATATCATCCTCTGTAAAGCTGTTATAATAAAGTTCATATGGAGAACCTGTTCTGCGTATTACTTCCAGATTGCTGTTAAGCTCAAGCAAATCATTTTCAAAAATAAATATTCTGGATGTTGGTTTTGATTCCACTACATGACACCTGGCAAAGGAATTAATGCCCAGCTCAGAATATTTCAATTCTTTTAGCTTTTCTCCCTTTAACGAGTACTTAATAATTCGAGGGTCTATAACCGTTGAATCAGCAGATGAGGTATTATGTGATGCTATATATCCCTTAAATTCATAATCTGAATATGGAAATAACTCGGTAGTATTTGTTATCCCATAAAATCCTATAGGAGGAAATTCAAACTCAAGCTTCTCATTAAAGACCATTATCCAGGAACTCCAGTCACTATAAGGGGTGGGGAAATTGTAGTTTCCAGCTGCATTTGAAAAACCAAAAATTTCCGGTTTATTGTCACCGTCAGAATCAAAAAACCTGGGAAACTGAAATATTACACCTGTAAACTGGCTTTGTAAAAGCTTTTGATTAACAAAATCAAGACAGTAAAGAGACCTGGGTTCAAGGCCAAATCCGGTATGTATAATAAAATAAAGATCTTTGAACCCGTCACCATTCTGGTCATAAAAACCAGCTGCCTGAACTCCTGAAGTAATTGTCCCTTTTACCATCCTGAATCGTGTTATAAAAATCCGGTTGATTTTTAGACCATTAGATTCAAAAAATTCATTTAAATTTAAAAACAGAGAGTCATTGCTAACCGAGAAAACATATATTTCACTGTACTTATCATTATCATAATTTCCAAAAAATATTTCAGAAATTTCTGGATAAAAATCCTCCTGGATATTCCACTGATCATAGATCCTGTGATCATTATCCATAACTGATACAAAAGAGTGGGGTATTCCTTTTCCTGAATTCATCAGTTCGGTAATGCCGTCGGAATTAAGATCATAGAAAACAAAATTTGCAGACTCCTTTGTCCAGTCTTCTGCTTCAAGTTTATATCTTGTTCCAAGTGCAGGTAATAAAATGATAATTAAAACAGATGGAATAATAGCCAGCAGCCAGGGAGAACTGACAAGAGTCTTCAAACGATAATCAGGCTTCATCAATTATATCATTTCCAGATCCTTAAGATGTAGTTTTGGAATCTTGACTGAAACTGACTCACCCTGATTTACAAGAGTAACAGTACTTTGCCTCCTGTCAAGCATAGTAATATGTTCAAGGTTAATGATCAGCGACCTTCCAAGCCTGATAAAGCTTTTTTCCGGTAGCATTTCGCAGAGTTTACCAATATTCATGGAACAGAGCAGTTCTTTTCCTGCAGTATAAATGTAAGTGTAGTTTCCATCAGCTTTACAATAAAGAATATTTGCCGGATTAACAAAAATGGTGCCTGTCCTCGTATTGACCTTTACCCGTTTGATTTTATCTGCCAGCACCTGATTTACATGCTGTGGCACTACTAATACATTTTCACTCCTGCCAGAAATATATTTCTGTACACACTGCTTCAGCTCTTTTCTGTTAACCGGCTTCAGCAGATAGTCAAAAGCCTGGTTCTTGATTGCCTTCAGGGCATACTGTTCGTATGCAGTTACAAATACAATTCCTGGCCTGCCATTTCTGTGGTTCACCTCCATAAGAAAATCAAATCCATCCCTTTCCGGCATCCTGATATCAAGAAAGACCATATCAGGATCAAAATCCTTCATTTCATCTGAGGCTGACGAAGCTGAGTCAGCAAGCCTTATGTCAGCAAAAAAGTGTGTTTCATCAAGAAGCTTTTTGAGAAGCTTTCTGGCCCTATCTTCATCATCGACAATGAGCGCTTTCAGTTTTGAATCCATACACAATATTTCGACTTTCTGAGATAAATGTACAAAAAGTTGTTATAATCAAATTTGAAAGGGTGTTTTTTTCAGCATATTAATGATATTTTTGCAGACACTAACAATATTATAATTTACATAAGATGAAAAATGACATAAATCTAAAGGCAGCAGACAATATCAGAATACTTGCAATGGCTATGGTTGAAAAGGCAAAATCGGGCCATCCGGGGGGAGCTATGGGAGGTGCTGACTTCATTCATATATTGTTTTCAGAATTCCTGAATTTTGATCCGTCAGATCCGCAGTGGATAAACCGCGACAGGTTTTTCCTCGATCCCGGTCACATGTCACCAATGCTATATTCGATATTGACCCTTACAGGTAATTTTTCAACCGAAGAACTGAAAAGCTTCCGCCAGTGGGGAAGCCCTGCACCAGGCCATCCTGAGCTTGATATAATGAGAGGTATTGAGAATACTTCCGGCCCACTGGGTCAGGGACATACAATGGCAGTAGGCGCAGCAATCGCTGAGAGATTTCTTGCTGCAAGGTTCGGTGAGCTCTTTTCTCATAAAACATATGCATTCATCTCCGACGGGGGAGTTCAGGAAGAGATCTCGCAGGGAGCAGGACGCATTGCAGGTTACCTTGGACTGAATAACCTGATAATGTTCTATGATTCAAACGACATACAGCTTTCGACTGAGACTAAAGCGGTAACCATTGAGGATACTGCAATGAAATATACCGCCTGGGGATGGAATGTTCTGTCAATAGACGGGAATGATCACAACCAGATCAGAAATGCCCTTAAAGAGGCTATTGCTGAAAAGGACAAGCCAACTCTTATTATCGGCAAAACAGTTATGGGAAAAGGTCTTCTCGACAAGGACGGCAACAGTTTTGAAAGAAAGACCTCAACGCATGGTATGCCTGTAGGAGAAGCGGGAGGATCTTTTGAGAAATCCCTTGAAAACCTGGGAGGAAATATCATTGATCCATTTATCATTTTTGATGATGTCAAAGAACTGTACAGCAAAGTATTAAAAACTAAAAAAGAAGCTGCTGCCGCATGGAAGGAGAAGAAAAAAGCGTGGGCGTCATCAAATGCCGGACCCGATAAAAAACTTCATGATTTTTATGCGGGCAAACTTCCTGCAATCGATTACAGTGCCATACAGCAGAAGGAAGGTTCTGCAACAAGAGCCGCTTCCGCTGCCATTCTGAGCATGTATGCATCTAAAGTTGAAAATATGATAGTGGCATCAGCAGATCTTGCAAATTCAGACAAGACTGACGGTTTTCTTAAAAACACTCATCCCTTTACAAAGGGTGATTTTACAGGTGCCTTTTTACATGCTGGAGTTGCAGAACTGACGATGGCCTCAATAATGAACGGAATGGCTCTCCATGGAGGCGTTATTGCTGCATGCGGCACATTCTTTGTCTTTTCCGATTACATGAAACCTGCAGTCAGATTAGCCTGCCTCATGAGATTACCGGTTAAATATATCTGGACACATGATGCTTTCCGTGTGGGTGAAGACGGGCCGACACATCAGCCTGTTGAGCAGGAGGCACAGATAAGGTTAATGGAACATCTTAAGAACCACCATGGCGAAAACAGTATGCTGGTACTGAGACCGGCTGATTCAACAGAAACAACTGTAGCATGGAAGATGGCTCTTGAGAATATAAAAACACCAACTGCACTTATTCTTTCAAGGCAAAATATAAAAGACCTGCCAACTGATACAGGCAACAGATACAGTGATGCACTCAATTCAGATAAAGGTGCTTACATTGTTCAGGATTGCAACGGAAAGCCAGATATAATACTCATCGCAAGCGGATCGGAAGTATCCACTCTTGTGGAAGGGGCAGAACTCCTCAGAAAAGATAACCTTAAAGTAAGAATTGTCTCTGCACCTTCAGAAGGATTATTCAGGATTCAGCCTGAAAGCTACAGGAAATCAGTTATTCCTGAGAATGTTCCGGTATTCGGTCTTACAGCAGGACTTTCAGTAACACTTCAGGGGCTGGTAGGTCCATCAGGCACTGTCTGGGGCATGAACAGCTTCGGCTATTCAGCTCCCTATAAAGTGCTTGATGAAAAATTCGGATTCACTGCAGAAAATGTTTATAAACAGGTAATTGCGTATTTAAAGTCGTTTAAATGATTTTCTTTTATACATTTGCGGCAAATTTTACTGAATGCAATACGATATAAAACCTGGCGTTAAAGGATTGATTTTCGACCTCGATGGTACACTGGCTGATACAATGCCATACCATTTCCAGGGATGGAAGAAGGCCTGCAAAAAATTCGGAGCAACAATTGACCCGGCTTTCCTCAGAAAACATACCGGAAGCCCGGGATGGATAATTGCCAGGGAAATTATTAAGGAAAACAAACTGAACGGAAACATAACTGCCGATCAGATAATCGAGGAAAAACTGAAAGAATTCTACGAGGTGCAGCACCTTGTCAAAGCTATTGAGCCTGTTGTTAGCATCGTAAAGAAATACCACGGATTACTGCCAATGGCAGTTGGCACAGGAGGACACAGGATAGCTGTCGAAAGAACCCTGGAAGTGACATCACTGAGGCAATATTTCGATATAGTTATTACAGCAAATGATGTGGAAAATTTCAAGCCTCATCCCGAGACATTCCTGAAATGTGCGGAACTGATGAATGTAGATCCCAGATACATAGAGGTATTTGAAGACGGTGACCTGGGAATTGAGGCTGCCAGGGAAGCAGGCATGATGGTTACTGATGTCCGGTCGTGGTATGATTCAAACTTTTAGCTGATCAAAGGCCTGCATATAATCACTTTATCCTGAACGGTTTCACTTTCCATATTTTTTCACAATAATCCTGAATGGAGCGGTCAGATGAGAATTTACCCATCCGTGCCACATTCATAATTGCCATTTCAGTCCATTTATCCTGTGTCTTCCATGTTTCTGCAACGAGATCCTGGCAGGCAACATACAACGGATAATCAGCCAGAAGCATATATGGATCATGCCACAAAAGGTTATCAGTAATAGGCTTAAAGAGGTTGGTATTTCCTTTGGAAAAAACTCCTGTATTAATCATATTAATAACCTGATTCAGCTCTTTATTGTTTTCATAAATGAAATGAGGGCTGTATCCGTTTCTTTTGGCTTCCTCAACCTGTAAGGCAGTGAGTCCGAACAGGAAGAAATTCTCTTCACCTACCTCTTCCCTGATTTCCACATTTGCCCCGTCAAGCGTTCCTATAGTAAGTGCTCCGTTCATGGTAAATTTCATATTTCCGGTGCCACTTGCCTCTTTACCGGCAGTTGATATCTGTTCCGAAAGATCTGCTGCAGGATATATTGGCTGAGCATTGGTCACGTTGAAATCAGGAAAGAAAACCACCTTGAGACGGTCTTTAACGTCAGGATCACTGTTTACCACCTCTCCGACCGAATTTATAAGCTTGATCATTAACTTGGCAATATGATACCCCGGTGCAGCCTTACCCCCGAAAATGAAAGTCCGGGGGACAATATCGATGTCAGGGTTTTGCTTAATACGCAAGTAGCGGGTAATGATATTTAAAACATTAAGATGCTGCCGTTTGTATTCATGAATTCTTTTAACCTGTATATCGAACATTGAAGCAGGGTCAACGATTATACCGGTCCGTTCCCTGATCAGTTTCGCGAGAAGATTCTTATTTTCCAGCTTAACATTTCTGAACTTTTCCCTGAATGAAGCATCAGCAGCAAAAGGTTCCAGTTTACGAAGTTCATCCAGCTTACCCGGCCATTTGTCCCCTATTGAATCAGTGATGAGGCTGCTTAATCCCGGATTACTCAATACAACAAAACGACGTGGTGTTACTCCGTTAGTAACATTACAAAATCTCTGAGGGTACATGTCAACCCAGTCGTGTAATACCTGCTGTTTGAGAAGATCAGTATGCAATTCCGCAACACCGTTAATTGCACAGCTTCCTGCACATGCCAGGTTAGCCATACGGACATATTTCCCTCCTGATTCGTCAATGATTGACATCCGTGATAGTTTTCCGTCATCACCCGGGAACTTCTTGCGTACTTCCTCCAGGAGCCGGTGATTTATTTCATAGATGATTTCCAGAACACGGGGTATAAGGTATGAAAAGAGTCCAAGTGACCATTTTTCAAGTGCTTCAGGCAGAAGTGTATGGTTCGTATAGCTGAATGTCCTGCAGGTTGTGTCCCAGGCGGTATCCCAGTCAACCTTATATTCATCAACCAATATTCGCATCAGTTCAGCGACAGACACTGCAGGATGAGTATCATTGAGCTGAATTGCCCATCTTTTATGAAATTCCTGTGGTTTGCCCTCAAATCTCAGGTGAATATTCATCATATCCTGCAGTGAGCATGAAACGAAAAAATACTGTTGTTTCAGCCTTAGTTTTTTCCCTTCAAGCATTTCATCATTAGGATAGAGAACCTTGCTGATATTCTCTGACTTTACCTTATAATCAACTGCCTTGTAATAATCGCCCTGGTTGAAAGATGTAAAATCGAATGATTCCTCTGCCTCTGATTTCCATAGCCTTAGAAAATTACATGATGGTACTTTGTATCCCATAACAGGAGTGTCACAAGGTATTCCTGTAACTTTATAAGCTGATTTCCACCGGTAACATTTACGACCGTCGTTGTCAATATAAGATTCAGTATATCCTCCGAAATTTACATTCACGGCCAGCTCTGTCCTGATACTCTCCCACGGATTTCCTTTCCGGAGCCATTTGTCAGTCTTTTCCACCTGCCAGCCATCCTGGATTTCCTGATCAAATATCCCAAACTCATAACGTATGCCATATCCTATTGCAGGTATCTGTTGGGTCGCCATCGAGTCAATATAGCAGGCAGCCAGCCGCCCAAGACCTCCATTGCCCAAACCTGGTTCCTCTTCATGTGCCATTATTTCCCCGAGATTAAAACCAAGCTCTTGAACAGCCTGCTTCATCTCATTAAAAATATCCAGTGCAATCAGGTTTGTACCAAGCTGCGGGCCCATAAGAAACTCTGCTGACAAATAACTTACAAGCCTTACATCATTTTCAAAAACGGCATTCATAGTCCTGTGTTCCTTTTGAAGCAACCTGTCGCGGACTGTATATGAAACAGCCATGTACATGTCATTGAGGGATGTATTAACAATGTTCCTTCCCTGCTGGTAAAACAGATGTTCAGTAATTGCCTGTTTGATGGATTCCACATCCATACCTGCCCTTACATCTATGTTTGCGGTGAGATCACTTTTGTTTCCGGAATTGTCTGCCTTTGTTCTTTTTGCCATAGAGATACTTATATTATATAATTCAAATTATGGTATGTAAACAATTTGAAAAGGTACGAAAAAATTCATATGATTGGGTCACTACAGAAGCCCTTTCGTTTGCAGTTCTTGCAGAATTTACCAAGCCATACCTCATCAAATTGATTCATGATAGCCTCAATTATTTCAGGATCGGACGTAACAAAACCTGATTCAAAATTACGGGAATCAGGACTTTTAATTCCCAATCCTGCACCGGTCAGATTGGCAGAACCTGAATATGCAAATTTACCGTCTATTATAATATGCTTGAAATGGACTCTCGGACAGAGTTGCCTCTCCATGATATCCCAAAGCAAAGGGTATTTGTCAAAGCTACGTCTGAAGTTGGGGCCGGGTTCTTTAGCATGCAGAAGCCTGATAGCTACTTTTCTCTTTAAGAGACCGTCAAGCACTGCTAAAAACGACTGAACTGATCCCCTGTTAAGCACATGAAGATCCTTAATATCTGCCGTTCCTATCCATACAAAGGAGCTTGCTTTGGAAACCGGTTCAATGACCTGTTTATATAACTGTTCATTTGTTATGAAATGTGTGCTCATAGGTTTGCAAAGATCTGCTGCAGACAGCCAGTCAACAGTCACTGTTTATTCTCATTTCATTAAATGCTTATTAAATCCACTGTCAATGAGCTGCAAATAAGCTTTCCATACATTATCCGGAATTTCCTGATAAATCTGAAATCCCTTTTCAGGATAAAATTTAATTCTTTGCAGATCACCGACCATTATATTAATAACCTTCTCAAGAGGAATTTCATCATTATGGTAATCTTCAAAAGCGATCTGCGGCGATGTGACAATTACCTTTTTATCAGGCCAGTGTTTCTTAAATGTCGCATAGCTTCTTCGCTCCATATATGGTTTTTGTACCACAATAAAACTTTCAGGATCCATACCCTTCTTCCTTAAAAGCTGTTGTGTAAATAAAATATTTTCACCGGTATTGGTAGATTTATTCTCAATTAAGATGGCACTTTCAGGAACACCCATTTTCAATGCTATTTTTGCGAACTTATCTGCCTCAGATTCATCCCACATATCCTTGGTAAAATTCCCGAGTCCCCCTGAAAAGATTAAAACCGGAGCAAATTCCTGAAGGTACAGTTGTGCACCTCTCTCTGCTACTCTTACATCATGACTTCCAAGGACTAAAATGCAGTCAGATTTTTCAACCTTATGATTAACATGGTGAAAATCCCATAGTACTCTGGCAAGTTCTAATGTACTATCTTTCATTATTACATTATAAAGATTACCTGCTTCAGATTAACTAACTAACATATTTATAAATTCCGGAATGCTCAAATCCTAAAATTAGTCTTTCAGAATGAAAGTTTAAAATTAATTCCAGATATGGATTCATAACTTAATGGACAAACGAACAACCGGTATGGTAAATTTAGCAGGCATCCTGTTTCAATGGTACAATTGGAGTTTAAAACAATTTTTTGTTAATTTGTTGCCCTGATTATTATACCTGAGTGAATAATTAACCTAAATATTTTTAAAATGAAATTTACAAAACTTTACTTTATCGTTTTCGCAGCTGTTGTTTTTACCTCATGCGGACCAAAACAGCCGGTTGCCGAAGTTCTGCCTGAATATAAGGAAAGATGGGATTCACTTACCGTAGTTGGCAAAGTAACAGACATAAAAAAGGAAAACCGTGAGGTCACTCTTATGGGTCAGAATGGAGAATTAATGACTGTTACTGCAGGTGATGCAGTTGAGCGTTTTGATGAGATAGCTGCGGGTGACTATATTTCATTCGGATATGTCAGATATGTGAAAGCTGAATTTCGTCAGCCTACGCCTGAAGAGATCGCAAATCCGTTGGCACTTGTTGCAGAGGCAGCTAAAGCTCCCCAGGGAATTGATCCGGCTGGCGCTGTAGGTGCTATTGTTAAGGGAATTGTAACTATTGAAGTCCTCAACCGCCCTTTCATGCTTGCTACTGTTAAGGGCCCTCAGGGAAATTACCTTACACTTCCCGTTGAAGATGCTGTTCTGCTTGAAAAGCTGCACATTGGGCAGGTTTTAATTCTTACATATGCAGAATATAAAGTGGTTGCACTTACCAAACTATGACCATTAGTACATTCAGGATTTAATACATATTTAATTCCGATAAGACACAGGGATGTCTGTTCAGATATTCATGTGTCTTGTGTCTTGAGACAAAAAAGGTGCCTGTTACAGCACCTTCTTTATTCAATATTGCCAATATTTCCTAAACCAGAATCTTTGTTGTCAGGTTTGTAATACTTTTGCTGATATCACCGAAAGGATCACCATCTCTCGACTGATCCTGTTCAACGATCATATACTTCATTCCGGCAATATCCTTAACTGCAAGTATATTCTTAAAGTTGATAACGCCTTCTCCAACTGGCGCAAAGTCCTTCACTCCCACTGTTGTGAAGAAAGGAGCTTCATTGGTATACATATCCTTCATATGGAAAAGCTGGAACCTGCCCGGATATTTCTTGATTATCTCAACAGGATTCTGGCCTGCTTTGGTAGTCCAGAACATATCCAGTTCCATTGTAACAAGGTCCTTGTCAAGTTCGGGAAGAAATATATCGAAATATGGTATTTTACCTTCTACATTGTCGAACTCAAAGTTATGGTTATGGTACCCGAACACAATCCCATTCTGCTTCATAATTCCACCAACTGTATTCCAGTCTGCAACCATTTTCTGGTAACTGGCAATAGTTGTTCTGGCCTCTTCAACCACCCATGGCTGAACACAGTACTTAACACCAAGAAGCGCATGGTCATCAGCCATCTTCTTTGCATTGTCAAGTGTTATGCCCTGTGCCTCAACATTGGTATGGCTGCTTACGATTTCCATTCCTAGGTCATTCACAAGCTTCTTGAATTCACCCGGAGCCATGCCGTAAAACTTACCCTCAGAATAACCTGCCAGCTCCAGATTTTTGTAACCTGCGTCTGATACTTTTTTCAGGGAACCTGCCACATCAGTGCCCATCGCATCGCGTATTGTATAAAGCTGAAGTCCTATCCCGAAGGTTTTAGGATCAACAGGTGTTGCAACGGGAGCTGGTTTTCCCCCGGATTTGCATGAAGTCTGTGTCAGAGCAAATGCACCCAGGGCGCCTGCTGCCGACATTCTGAGAAAATCTCTTCTTGAGCGAGTTGTTTTCATGATAGGATAAAGATTTTATTGGTTATACATATTATTATCAGATTTGACTCAAAATTGAGCCATTAAAATTAGCATATTACTTTCAATAAGCGTCAGCGACAGAAAAAATTCATGGAAAATTGGTATTTTGGCGAGGGTAAAAAGGCGCAAAGGCACAAGGGCGAAAGGGCACAAAGGCGAATAGTTCCTGAACAAAATGGTAGAAATAATACTGACAGCAGACGGTTCACATACTCTGTATGTTCCTGAATTGAATGAGCATTATCATTCCATCCACGGGGCAATACAGGAATCACAGTATATTTTTATAAACAACGGTTATGATTTCTGCAAGGCCGATCCGGTTAATATCCTTGAGATCGGTTTCGGAACAGGGCTGAATGCATTTCTCACTGCATTAAAAAGCTGCAGCGGAAAAAAGCAAGTGCATTATACAACAATCGAAAAATATCCATTGTCACAAAATATCACATCATCACTTAATTATCACGGTTTTACGGGAGAAGGCTCGAAGGATTTGTTTGACCTGATACACAGCTCCGGATGGAACACAGACGTATGCATCTGCAATAATTTTATTTTAAACAAGATAAAGGGAGATGTTACCGACAGCATACCTCCGGGAGAATATGATCTTATATATTTTGATGCTTTCGGTCCCGACAAACAACCTGAAATGTGGACAGCGGAAGTGTTCAGAAGAATCTCGGATTTCACCAGGGATAATGGCATATTTGTAACATATTCTGCAAAAGGAGAGGTAAAAAGACACCTGCGGAGCTGTGGATTTAATGTCGAACTGCTTCCCGGCCCCCCCGGGAAACGTCAGATTATCAGGGCATGTAAAAAAGTAAATTAAATATCAGCTCTCTCTGTTTTGCTTCGTCTAAAGTATTATCTTAGCGCAAATTTTAAAAATTAAAAATTATAAGTATGAAAATCAAGTTATTTGTTGTTTTGACAGTTGTTGCAGCATTATTGTTTGGCTCATGCGGAACAGGATCAGTAAAAGGCCAGAAGCTTAAAACAAAAGTTGATTCATTGTCATATGCTTTCGGTATTGTTAACTATAATGCACTGGCAGCAGACAGTCTGAATCTTGAGCCAATGCTTGTAGCTAAAGCCATGGTTGATGGAAAAGACGGAAAAGCTGTGATGACTGATGAAGAGGCGCGTACATTTATTATGGCATTCATAAATGAGCGTGAGAAAGTAAGGTCAGCAAGAAAAGCAGAAGAGAATAAAGTTAATTTCAAGGAGTATATCGAGCAGAATGAGAAATTCCTCGCCGAAAATAAGAGTAAATCAGGTGTTACAACTACAGCCAGCGGTCTTCAGTATGAGGTGGTAAAAATGGGAACAGGTGCAAAGCCAACTACTGAAAGCATGGTTAAAGTTCATTATACAGGAACTCTGATCGACGGAACTGAATTTGATTCATCTGTAAAAAGAAATCAGCCGGCTGAATTCCCTGTATCAGGTGTCATAGCAGGATGGACAGAAGCATTGCAGCTTATGCCTGTTGGCTCAAAGTTCAAGCTTTATATACCTCAGAATCTTGCATATGGTGAAAACGGAGCAGGCGAAATCATCAAACCGTACTCAACTCTTATCTTTGATGTTGAGCTGCTTGAAATCATAAAATAAGAATGGCAACAGCAGACATACACACAGCAAAAGGTATTATGAAAGTTAACTTCTTCGAAGCTGATGCTCCGAAGACAGTTGAAAACTTTATTACACTTGCAAAAAAGGGATATTATGACGGCCTTGCATTTCACAGGGTCATTCCCGATTTCGTGATCCAGGGTGGGTGCCCTCATTCCAAAAATCCGGGTGATCCGAGAGTTGGTACCGGCGGGCCCGGATATTCCATCAACTGCGAGCTCACCGGCGGAAACCAGTATCACGACAGAGGTGTACTTTCAATGGCTCATGCCGGCAGGAATACAGGCGGATCACAATTCTTCATCTGCCACAGCAGAAACAACACCAAACATCTCGACAGGCAGCATACCTGTTTCGGGAAGGTGTATGAAGGACTTGATGTGATAGATAAGATACGCCAGGGTGACAAAATTGAACAGGTTGTTATTCACGAAAAAGAAAAGGAATAGACAATGGCATTTGAAATAACAGGAAAAGTAATCGATATAGCTCCTGTAAACCAGGTAAGTGACAAGTTCAGAAAAAGAGAGTTTGTCATTGAAAAAAAAGAAACAGGCGGTGCAGCTGTATTTATCGACTACATTAAATTTCAGCTTGTGCAGGATAAATGCGATCTCATAAATGAATCATTCATAAATGAAGAGATCAAAATATGGTTTAACCTTAAGGGCAACAGGTGGGAAAAAGATGGTAAAGTGAATTACTTTACAAATCTGGATGCATGGAAGATTGAAAGGGTATCAGCAGAGGGAAGGGAACAGGCTCCTCAGTCGCGTCCTTCCATTGATGATATTCCGCCCGAAGTCGACGACCTCAGCGACCTGCCATTTTAAACATAATTAATAGAGGCTGTCTGTTTACCGGGCAGCCTTTTTAAATATATTATTACTTGTTTTTTGCAAGGCTTATTTATTTTAGGGTGTGAAGTTTGTATAATTAATAATTGTAGATATCCACATAATATAGTTCCGGATGAAATATATTTTTATTGCAATATTTGTTATTAAAGCATTTTGTCTGCAGGCACAGGTGTTATCAGATCCATTCGCTCCGGATGCCGGTCGGATTCCTATGCCATATGACAGGCTTATACGACCTGCCGGCACTCAGATCCCGTTTGGCGATGCATCAATGGAAAATCATGCTCTCGATGCTGCGTTATCCCCGGATGGAAAATGGCTTGCTGTTGAAGAACGATACAGTATCGTTTTCATAAGTACCGCCGATAACAAGGTAGTATTTGTTCTCAGGAACTTCGATCATCCTGACCTCAAAGAAGGCCTTAACACCTATTCAGGTATCATCTGGAGAACAGACAGCGAAGTGTCCGAGGTATACTGGAGCATTGTTGGAAGAAATTCCCGCTCATTTGTTGCATCTGCAAGCTGGGATGGAAAAAAGGCTTCATTCAATCGTTTTTTTGAATATGCTCCCGAAATGAATACCGAAACTGCCATTCCCAACGAAATACTGATCAGAAAGGAAAAGAGAAAAGAATATCTTTATGTTGTACTGAATGGAAATAACAAAGTTGTAAAACAGGATTTTAAATCAGGAAAAATAATCTGGCAGACTGATCCGGGTGTAGCACCATACGGATTGACAATAGCTGCAGAGAAAATATATGTCACAAACTGGGCCGGAAGACATCCCTTTCCCTCTGACAAGGAAGTTGCAGGAGTCCCATGGACACTGGCAATGGTTGATAATGAAAATGCAGGCGGTGCAACCAGGGAAGGAAGTGTTACTGTCATAAATCCCTCAAACGGAAAAATAATAAAGGAGATAGTTGTAGGACTTCATCCCAATGAGATAATTAGTGACAGGGATGGAAAGTATGTATATATTACAAATTCAAACAGCGATAATGTATCTGTAATAAATACACTCACAGATGAGATTGACGAGACTATAAGTGTACGGCTTCAGCCTGAAATCAATCCTTTCTTCGGGGATTCTCCGAATGGATTGTGTCTGTCTTCTGATGAGAAAATCCTGTTTGTGGCCAATGGAATGGATAATGCTTTGGCTATCATAAAATTAAGAGAAAGACAACTGCCTTTAAATGAAAAGGAGAGAAGCAAGGTCATTGGTTTTATACCAACCGGAGCATACCCTTCATCAGTGACAATTTCAGATAAAGGAAACCTTTATGTCTCGAACCTTGAAGCAGCCGGGCCCCGTATCGGAGCATCCAATCGTGCCACCCAAAATAAAATATTCAATTCGCATAATATGATGGCATCTGTTTCGGTAATCCCCTTTCAGGATATGAAAAACCTGGCTGCATATACAGATACAGTTATAGCACTGAATGACATATCGAGAGCTTTATCGGTGAGAGACGCACCAAGGAGTTCAGTTAAACCCAAACCGGTACCTGACAGAATCGGAGAACCATCTGTTTTTAAACATGTTGTTTATATTATTAAGGAGAACAGGACCTACGACCAGGTACTTGGTGATATGAAACAGGGAGACGGCGATCCTGCACTATGCATCTATGGTGCTGAAATAACCCCGAATACTCATAAACTGGCTGAAGAATTTATGCTTCTCGACAACTTCCATGTTTCCGGTAAGTGTTCAGCTGAAGGCCACCAGTGGACTGATGCATCAATAGTTACAGACTATATCTATAAAAACATGAGGGCCTGGTTCAGGAGTTATGCTCATGTTCAGACAGATGCACTGGTTTATGCGCCGACAGGATTTCTCTGGGATAATGCCATGAAGTATAGAAAGTCCGTGAAGATTTATGGTGAAGCGTCACTGCCTGAAGTAAATGATACACTTGAATGGACGGATGTTTACAAAATGTATAAGGAAGGACAAAAAGTGGAATTCAGAAATTATACAAAACTAAAGCCTGTTGAGCCAATCCTGAGCCAGACCTATCCTTCATATGGAAGCCATGTTTTTTCAGATGTCATGCGGGCAGATGTTCTGATTAAGGAATTGAGGGAGTATGAAAAAATGCCGGGAGACAGTATGCCGGAGCTTATGATTGTTGCCCTGCCTAACGATCATACTGCTGGAATCAGGCCAGGCCTTCCGACACCCAGGGCAATGGTTGCCGACAATGATTATGCCCTGGGAAAAATTGTGGAGGCATTTTCCAGGAGCCGTTTCTGGGAAAACACTGTTATCTTCGTTGTTGAGGATGATTCACAGGCAGGTTGGGATCATGTTTCAGCCTACAGGACTGTTGCCCTGGTAATTAGTCCCTATTCCAGACTCAAAAAAACAGTCCATACCTATTATACACAGCCATCAATGGTCAGAACAATAGAACAAATACTCGGTCTGCCTCCAATGAATATTCAGGATGCCATTGCCCCGGCAATGACAAATTGCTTCAAACCAACTATCGATAGAACTCCATACATTGCTATCCCAAACAAAATACCTCTCGATGAAATGAACCGTCCGCTGAATACACTAAACGGACAGGAAAGAAATTATGCCGAAAAAAGCATGCTGCCTGAATTTGATGGGGTTGATAAAGGAAATGATGACCTTCTAAACAGAATTCTTTGGTTTTCTGCAAAGGGCGAGGAACCGTATCCTTTCTGGTACGCGGGAACCGGTAATGAGGAAGATGACGATGATGAATAGTATTACTAATCCTCTACTCTGCGATTGGGATACACCATTCAGTACACCCCCTTTCAACCTGATACAAAACAGTCATTTCAAAAATGGCATCATTGAAGCGATCAGAACTGCTGAATCTGAAATTGGCATTATAACCTCAAACAGTGAGGCTCCTGCATTTGAAAATACAATTGAAGCACTTGAAAGATCAGGTGAAGTGCTCAACAGGATCACTGCACTGCTGTTCAATCTTAATTCTGCCGAAACCAGCAGTGAACTGCAGGCAGTTGCACAGGAAGTATCTCCAATCCTTACAAGGTTTTCAAATGATATTACACTGAACAAAAAGCTTTTCGAACGAATTGAAAAAATATTCGAAAAGAAAAATGAATTAAATCTCACCACCGAACAGCAGATTCTTCTTGAAAAAAGTCACAGGAACTTTATCCTTGGAGGAGCAGCATTAAAAGATGATCAGAAGAAGCGTTTCCGTGAAATTTCAGAGGAGCTTTCAACACTGGCACTTGTATTTGACGAGAACCTGCTGAAGGAGACAAATTCATTTGAGTTGCATCTGACTGCAAATGCAGAAATTGAAGGACTTCCGGCAAGTCTTGTTGAAGCAGCAGCAGAAGAAGCTAAAAGCCGGAATAAGGATGGTTGGGTTTTCACGCTTCATTTCCCAAGCTATATGCCCTTCATGCAGAATTCATCAAGAAGGGACCTGCGTGAAAGGATGTATAAGGGTTATTCCTCGAGGTGCTTCAGGGGAAATGAGCATGATAACAGAAACCTGGTACTCAGGATGGTCAACCTCAGACTTGAGCTGGCCAATATGCTTGGTTTCAGGAATTACGCTGAAATGGCTCTTACAGACAGGATGGCAGCTACGCCTTCAAAGGTGATTGAATTACTTGAGAGACTGCATAAAGAATCTAAAAGTGCCGCTTACCGTGATCTTGAGAATATCAGATCAATGGCTCGCAGGTGGGGACACACCGGAGAAATTGAGAGATGGGACTGGGCATATTACTCAGAGAAGCTGAAGAAAGAGCAGTACGATTTTGATGATGAACTGCTGAAACCATATTTCAGGCTTGAAAATGTTGAAAAAGCAATATTTGAACTTGCGGAGACCCTGTATGGTTTAACTTTTAAGCAGAACCTGAGTATTCCACTATATCACCCTGAAGTAAAGACATTCGAAGTTTATGACAGAAACGGAGCTTTCCTTGCTATACTTTATCTCGATTACCACCCGCGTCCCGGCAAGAGCGGAGGTGCATGGATGGCAAGTTACAGGGATCAGAAAAATATAAATGGCACAGATGTAAGGCCTCACATATCAATAGTCACAAATTTTACAAGGGCAACTGAATCAAGACCTTCAATGCTGTCATTCAATGAACTTACCACATTTCTGCATGAGTTCGGACATTCTCTTCACGGGATGCTTTCGAAATGCAGATATGAAAGTCTTGCCGGTACAAATGTTACACGCGATTTTGTTGAACTGCCTTCACAGTTCATGGAAAACTACGCATTTGAAAAAGCCTGGCTCGATAAGTGGGCAGTACATTTTCAGACCGGACAAAATATCCCTTCCGGGATAATTAAGAAGATAAAGGAAGCATCGGTATTTAATGAAGGCTATGCCTGTTACCGGCAGCTTGGATTCGGATTCCTGGATATGGAATGGCATTCGGTAACCTTCCCTGTTGAGACGGATATCAGTAATTTTGAAACAGATGTATTAAGAAAAACAGAGCTCTTTCCGGAGGTACACGGTTCAAACCAGAGTTGTTCATTCGGGCATATATTCGGAGGCGGCTATGCAGCAGGATATTACGGTTACAAATGGGCTGAAGTTCTTGATGCCGATGCATTCAGCTACTTCACTGAAAAAGGCATTTTCAATAGTGAAGTTGCAGACTCCTTCAGGAAAAACATACTGGAAAAAGGGGGATCAGAAAGACCTATGGAACTGTATATCAGGTTCAGAGGCAAGGAACCATCTATTGAACCGCTTTTAAAGCGTAGCGGACTGATTTAAAATTGCTCTGCCCAATCAGCGTGATCTGCGGGAAATTTTCCCGCAGATTTCGCAGATCAACACAGATAAAAAAAGTAGGATTTTCCTTAAACTTCAATTATCTTTAAAACGCCATATTATCCGACGAATTTTATTTATAATAGACTACATATCAACAAATTACAAATATAAATCATGATTCTTTTTTTTGAGTGCGATTCAAAAAATATCATTGCTGCAGGCACAACAGCCAGCATGGCAAAGAATGATATCAACAAACTTGTCTGGCTATTTGGAAATGCAGCATTGATTGATAAACAACAGATAGATGGCACCTTCATCGGACCCAGGAAGGAGATGATAACTCCATGGAGCACCAATGCTGTTGAGATCACTCAGAACATGGGCATATCAGGCATAATCCGCATTGAAGAGTTTCATGCTGCAGGATCAAAAAAACCTCATTTTGATCCTATGCTACAGGCACTTTACAGGTCACTCGATCAGAAAATATTCACTATTGACAGGAAGCCTGATCCTGTATTTTATATTGATGATATTGCAGAATACAATCATAAAGAAGGACTTGCTCTAAATGCAGATGAGATTGACTACCTGAACAAGCTCAGCAAATCGATCGGAAGGAAGTTGACTGACAGCGAGGTATTTGGTTTCTCACAGGTTAATTCAGAACACTGCCGGCACAAGATATTCAACGGCAAATTTATTATCGACGGAAAAGAAAAACAGAAGACACTTTTCCAGATGATAAAGGAAACAACAAAAACAAATCCCAACCATGTGGTGTCGGCTTACAAGGACAACTGTGCTTTTCTCGACGGACCTGTAGTGGAACAGTTTGCACCGCTTACACAGGATAAATCCGACTTCTTTAAGCTTTCAGATTTTGAGTCAGTACTTTCACTCAAGGCTGAGACCCATAACTTTCCCACTACTGTTGAACCATTCAATGGCGCATCAACAGGGACCGGAGGAGAGATCAGGGACAGAATAGCCGGTGGAAAAGGAGCATTTCCGATTGCCGGTACAGCTGTGTATATGACTTCCTATCCTCGTCCCGGCGGACCCCGTCCCTGGGAAAAAGCAACTGACGAGAGAAAATGGCTCTACCAGACACCTGAAGATATTCTTATAAAGGCATCGAACGGTGCAAGTGACTTCGGTAACAAGTTTGGTCAGCCTCTGATCTGTGGCTCGGTTTTTACATTTGAGCATTTTGAGAACCTGAAAAAATTCGGATACGACAAGGTAATAATGCTTGCCGGCGGCATAGGTATCGGAAAGAAAAAAGAGAGCGTAAAGGACATACCTGAAGTTGGTGATAAAATTGTACTTCTTGGTGGTGATAATTACAGGATAGGTATGGGTGGCGGTGCTGTATCATCAGTTGATACAGGCAAATACGACAGTTCAATTGAGCTGAATGCCGTGCAGAGAGCCAATCCCGAAATGCAGAAAAGAGTCTACAATGCCATACGGGCACTCAGCGAATCGGAAAATAATCCGGTGGTTTCAATCCACGACCATGGAGCCGGAGGACACCTGAATTGTCTTTCCGAGCTCGTTGAAGCCACAGGCGGAAGGATAGATATCAGCAGGCTTCCGGTAGGCGATCCTACTCTTTCAGCTAAAGAGATCATTGGTAATGAATCACAGGAACGAATGGGGCTGGTTATAAAAAAGACAGATATAGATACACTCAGAAGGATATCTGAGAGGGAAAGAGCTCCTTTCTATGTCATTGGAGAGGTTACAGGCGATATGCAGTTTACCCTTGAGAATCCGCTGACAGCAGAAAAACCCATCGACATTTCACTTGCAGCGCTCTTTGGCGATCCTCCTAAAACAGTAATGAACGACAGCAGTGTAAAGGAATCCTATTCGGAACCTCTGTACGATCAGGATAAGATACCTCAATATACCGGGATGGTGCTTCAGCTTGAGGAAGTTGCCTGCAAGGACTGGCTCACGAACAAAGTTGACCGTTCTGTTACAGGACGTCTGGCAAAGCAGCAATGTGCAGGACCGCTGCAGCTTCCTTTAAACAATCTGGGCGCCATTACCCTCGACTACAGGGGCAAATTTGGATTTGCCACATCAATAGGACATGCACCTGCTGCCGGTCTTATCGATCCTGCTGCCGGATCAGTACTGTCGATTGCTGAAGCACTTACCAACATTATCTGGGCTCCCTTATCAGATAATCTGCGAAGTGTATCCCTGTCAGCCAACTGGATGTGGCCATGCAAGAATCCGGGTGAAGATGCAAGGCTTCATGAGGCAGTAAAGGCTGCAAGCAACTTTGCAATTGACCTTGGAATAAACATACCTACCGGAAAGGATAGCCTCTCCATGACACAGAAATACAAAAATGAAGTTGTCTATTCGCCGGGTACCGTAATAATATCAGCCTCAGGTGAAGTAAGCGATATAAGAAGAATTGTTGAACCGGTCATAGTGAATGATCCTTTCACAAGCCTGCTATATATTGATATGAGCAGTGACAGACTCAAAACCGGAGGAAGCGCATTTGCACAGATACTTAACAGGATTGGCAGCGAAGCCCCCTCAGTAAAAGCTCCTGAATATTTCAAAGAGGCTTTCAATACAATTCAGAACCTTATTAAGAAGGGTATGATTCTTTCCGGTCATGATATTTCGGCAGGCGGCATGATCACAACACTGCTTGAAATGTGTTTCTCAAATACTGAAGGAGGCATAACTGTCAACTTCACAGCCATGGAAAATGAAGATACGGTAAAAATTCTCTTCAGCCAGAATCCGGGAGTGATTATACAGGTCAGGGATGAAATTGAAGTGGCAGAAATACTACTTGAAAACGGAATCTCTTATTTTTCAATCGGCCATCCGGTTCACGACAGAAAATTGTTCATAAAAAATCACAGGAGAACCTTTGAACTTGATATTAATACATTAAGAGATAAATGGTTCAGAACATCATATCTTCTCGATATTAAACAATCGGGTGAAAAACCGGCTCTCGAACGTTTTGAAAATTATAAGAATCACAGCCTGAACATAAATACCGGTAATTTTGACGGAAAATTTGCAAGCCTGGGTATAACACCTGAAAGACGAAATAAATCAGGTACAAAGGCTGCAATAATAAGGGAAAAAGGAGTGAACGGCGACAGAGAAATGGCGTATGCCCTTTATCTCGCCGGATTCGATGTGAAGGATGTGCACATGACAGATCTTATATCAGGAAGAGAGACACTCGAGGATATCAGTATGATTGTATTTGTGGGTGGATTCTCAAATTCCGACGTACTTGGATCAGCTAAGGGATGGGCCGGAGCTTTCAGGTACAATGAAAAGGCAAGGATAGCCCTTGAAAAATTTTATAAACGCAAGGACACCCTTTCACTTGGTGTCTGCAATGGTTGTCAGCTGATGGCTGAACTTGGGCTGATATACCCTGATCACAAGGAGATGCCAATGCTTCATCATAACAGTTCTAATAAATTCGAATCGGGTTTTCTCGGAGTTAAAATACTGCCAAACAATTCAGTGATGCTTGGAAACATGGAGGGAATGGAGCTTGGCATATGGATTGCACACGGAGAAGGAAGATTCTCACTCCCATATCCACCGGAAAAATATTTCATCCCCATGAAATACAGCAGCCATACTTACCCGGCTAATCCTAACGGATCTGACCACGATGTTGCCGGATTATGTTCGGAGGACGGACGCCATCTGGTTATGATGCCTCATCTTGAAAGGGCATATTTCCCATGGCAATGCGGTTACTATCCTTCCGACAGGAAAAATGATGATGCAACACCCTGGATCATGGCATTTGTCAATGCAAGAAAATGGATAGAGAATAAGTCCTGATAAAGGAAAAGATTATCTTAATTCAGGAGTCAGAAATACTGACAGCAATCTGGTTTTTTCATTCGCTGAAGCGTCAGTATTATTTTCAGGAATGATCTTATCACTTATTAACTGAACAGCATAAAGCCCTGTATCCTGGATGTAAAGCGATCCCATGAAAGAGTCGGCTCTGAAATAAGGATAATCCACATCAGAAGAATTAATTATCACCTTATCAATAGCCGGCTGAGCCTCAAGCCTGTTGTCCAGAACACTCAACATCACCTTGTTTTTGTATTCAAGGTTTGTTGTGTCAATTGTGGCACTTGACAACCAGACATTGAAACGACCTGATTTTGAAACAAACACGTTCCATTCAGCAGTATTGCTTGAAGGGTTTATTTTATCGCTATAGCATTCAGCCTTATGAACATAAAGCTTTATACTTCCGTCAGCCTGTTGTTCTACATTATTCACAGAAGCCTGTACAGATTGATTTTTGATTGTATTTGTATTATTGCCGCATGAATATAAAATAAGGATCCCGATCAATAACATCAACACTGAATAAATTCTTCTCATATTTCAGGATATTATAAATAAATGTTGTTAGAATGCAAACGTAACTTATTTAAAAAAATTATTTAGATGCAAAATTACCGGCAAAATAAATCTAATTATGGCAAACTTATGCACAGATAACAAACATTTTTCCACAATGATTTGTTCATGCACTTACCATTTCAGGTCTGTACAAAGCTTTTCCGGTATTGAATTTTGGAACAGCAGGCTTTGTAAGTGCCTCAGCTACAATCTCTGATATATCTGCGACTTTCACGGAGGTTGCTGATGCAAATATCTTTTTGCACAGAGGACATGCTGTGGCAATAATATCGGGATTTGATGAAGTAAGCCGGGATGCTGCATCAGTTGCGATCATTCTTCGCTGCTCAGTGCTTATTTTCAGGTTACCCAGGCTTCCTCCGCAGCAGAGTGATTCTGCATCCTCAAATCCTGTCTTTTCAAGACGTGATACAAATTTCAGAATCTCCCTGGGTTCTTCATATACACCTGATCCTCTGCCTAAGTCGCACGGAGAATGATAAACAACTTTCTTCCTCAGGAATTTCAGAGATATGGCATCATTATCAATAAGACGTTTAATAAACTGGGAATGATGAAGTACCTCAACATCGAGGTGATAACTCTCCCTGAATATCTTATAACAAATAGGACATGATGTTATAAGAGTAGTTGCTCCGGATTTCCATATAAGCTGTGAATTGAAATTTATCAGCTCCCTTGCCTCTCTGTCCTGACCTGCAAGCATAAGTGGTCTCCCGCAGCAGGCGCCTCCCTTTTCATCAAGGAAGAGGTAATCAAGTCCTGAAGCCTTAAGGATTTCAACCATTGAGCTTTTTATAGAAGGGGTCAGATGCGACATGCAGCCTGCGAAATAAATTACATCTGCCTTCTTTGGCTCCTCTTCAGTAAGGTATTTATATGCTGGAGGATCATTTTCTTTTTCAGGAGACAGATGGAAACGACCGCGAAGATATCCTTTGTAAAGATTCCTGTACTCATGATCAGCACTTTCCCTTCTCCTCTGCATCATTCTGATCGGGTACAGTTCAATTCCTACAGGGCATGCCTGGTCACATCTTCCGCACATCAGACAGTTATCAGCAATATACTTAACATCTTCATTTTTTCTGATTCCCTTCATCAGATAGGCTGACTGGATGGTGTTTATCCCAGCTGAAAAATTCAGCTGACAGGCATCTATACACAGACCACAGGATGAACATGAATGAACTTCAACCTCTGAATAAGTACCTTCCCTGTCTCCGGTACGAATACCTGAATTTCTCATGAATATCAGAAATAATTCGGCAGGTATATGCATATATCTTGTAACAGGCAGTATAACAAAGAAAGTTCCCAGCGAAAGGGAATAAAGCCACCAGAACGGATAAGCCATTTCCTGTGCCGGAAGGAAAGAAGCCAGCAATGATCCAAGTGACCCTGTCAGAAAGCTTCCTGTTCCATATGCTCCTGATGTAAAGCTCTCTGCAATCAGACGGCTTGGAAAAATCAGCCAAAGTGAAGTAAGGGCTATTTTATCAGTCAACCTAAGCTTTGTTGTCTTTTTCATCCCAACCGCTGGTGACCAGAATCTCTTTAATATAGCCAGCAGTAGTCCTGAAAGAATAAAGGCAAGTAAAAGATCCATAAGGAAGGCATATACTGCTTCAAATCCATATCTGCCATGCTCAGGATTAAAGAACCTGAAGAATATTGCCTTATACGGTGCATTCAGATGCTTTGTACCAAACACATCCGCCTCAATCGTACCGAAAAATATAAGAAGGAACCATCCGAATGCAAGGCTCATGTGCATATATCCAAGCCTGAAGTTAGCCTTGAGTATCTTCCTGTGAATCAGGCTCTCCATGAATATTTCCTTCAGACTCTGTCCGAATGCACT
>CALMJY010000323.1 GCA_937864815.1 uncultured Bacteroidota bacterium | reverse complement strand
GTAGTAACTGGCAGAAGCTCTGCTTTCAGATCTTCAAGCATCTCTTTTTTACGATCTGCTATTGATGATTCGCTTATAACAAGCCTGCTGAGTAGGTCTTTCTTTTCAGCAAGCTCTTCCTGCCCTTCTGAAATTGCCTCCAGTCTGGAAGCACGTTCTTTCTCTTTTAGTTCCTGAAATAAAAATTGATCCATAGGTAATAGATTAGTTATAGAATAAAATCGATTCACTCATATTTGCCTTATCCCGGTATTTTGCTTTCAGCTTATCCGCTGTTTTTGACTGCGGACGGGCAACAAGTTCCCTCATATGCATCTTAACCCTCAGGTTTTCTCTTTTCAGGTCCTGTAATTCAGCAGCAAGCTCCTTTATCAAAGCCTCCTTTGATTCAATTACACCCATTAAAACCTTTTCTTCGTTTGTCATCTCTGTGGGTTTAGCCGGGATCCGGGAGGTTAGCCTTCCATTCAGTTGGCAATCCCTCCCGTAATACCGGCGGGTTAGCTATGCCGTTAAGGCAAGGTTAATTCTGAGAACACGCTCATGCCTGCGTACACGAATCACTCTACTAACTCTTGCTGCAGAAGCCTTACGGCTGCTGAAAGTACGCACAAGGCTGTTCTCGGTTAAAATTGCCGTGCATGTAAGCACAAGGAATAATACAACAACAATCTTTTTAAACGGACTGTCGGCAATACCATACTCCGTAAAGATGTACCACCTGGTAAGGTCGGTTTCCTTACGGATATGTAACTTGCGGTAAATATTGCGCAGGTGTACGGAAACAGTCTGAACCGAAATATGCAGATTGTCGGCTATTTCCTTCTGAATAAAACCCCAGGCAATGAGCCTGGCAATGAACTTCTCTCTCTGTGAAAGATGAAGATCTGTTGTGGTGCTAACCCTTTTCATATATCAGTTTATGATGGATATGTTATACCTTGAAAAAACCTCATGAAGAACAGCTACCTCATGTTCCCATATCGGAGTGTCACCCCTCTTTTTATAAGCAAAGCCCGAGCTCGACCATCCGAGCCTTTCTCTCAGCTCTCTTTGCACGCTCTTCATCTCATTGTGCGGCAGTCTCTCATATGAGTTTAAAAAACCTGCCAGATTACTCTTTACCCTCTTTATGGTATTGACTTGTTCCATAATTTTGCTTTACTTTGTTGTTAACAGATACAAAAATAAGTAATTTATTGTAATTAAAAGCAAATAAAAGCAATAAAAAGATATTAACAGTTATATTAAGTTCATAATACAATGAAAACATGAGCCATTCAGAAAGGCTTAAACAACTTATTAACAATCTCCTTGAGTCGCCAAAATCATTTTCTGACGGTATTGGACTGGCTTCTCCTACTACTGTTTATGACATTTTAGGAGGAAGAAGAGATATTACTCCCGCTTTGATGCGAAAAATTACAGAGACATATCCAAATATTAATCCCGAGTGGTTACTGAAAGGCGAAGGCCCAATGATACTTTCTGAAGTGAAAAAAGATGCGCTTAATGAGCCTAAATCAGAGTATAATTCGCTAAAAGAAGCCCTTAAAGAAAAAGATTTGATCATTGAAAATCTTAATAAAATCATTGAACATCAGCAAGTTCTTATCGACCAGATGGGATTGTTAAAAAATATTAAATAATATGATAAGTTGCATTTATTTGTTATACTTGTATTAGACAATTCTGCAAAATTTTATAACAATGTCAATGCAATTATATTCCGATCAGGAAAGAATCGAATTCCTGAAAAAAACTGTCATTAACCTTACAGACAAACTTACCCGGAGTTACACCGTAATAAGGAGGCTCAACCATCAAAACAATTTTCTTATGAAAGAAAATTTAAGGCTGAAAAGAATAAAACAGGCATCTGTTTTGTTTTTAGCTCTTTCTCTGTTCTCATGTGAGCCGAAAGAGGCGGAATACTGTTGGTCGTGCAGGGTAACCAAAACTGTTTATTCACAAGGTGGCAGCGGAACTACAATAACTACAGTAATGGAATGTGGAATGTCAACCCGCGAAGCTGAACTTTATGAGCAGAATAACAATGCAGTATGCACTAAGTCAAATTAACTTATAAGTTAATTTTATCAATCACCTTCCTTATAGCCTCGTCTGCAGCTGCATCATCAAAATCGATATACAGATCTGTCATTGTGTTTTCTCCGTGGCCCAAAACATGAGCAATAGTATCCTTTTGTATTCCTTCCTGGGCGGCAATGGTGGCAAACGAATACCTGGCTACATAAGTATTCAGTCGTATCTTTAAGCCCACCGCTTCACCCGCCAGCTTCAGATACTTATTTGTATTCCGGAGTATGTCCTTATGTTCATACCCTCTCCGGGATCCCGGAGTAACAGCCTCCTTCTTCTCCATAAACCGGAGCAGGTATTTCTCTCCCTGGTACCGGTTAATTATTTCCTCCGCCTCGGTGAACACCCTTATTGAATACTCCCTTCCCGTTTTGAACCTGTCGTATATTATTCTGCCCTTGTAATGGTTTTCATGCTTCAGGTACAGCAGGTCCTTCAGGTTAATTCCCCCAAGGTAAAGCATCAGGAAGAATATATCTACCTCCCTCTGCTGAGCCCTGCTCAGATACTGCCGGGCGGCCAGCAACCGTTTCAGATCCTTCACATCCAGCGCCCTGGGCCTTTTATTTTCCTTTATAATTTTGTACTTCCTGAAGGGTGATATCCCCTGGTCAACAGCCTCGCTGTCTATAGCATGAAAGAATATTGCCCTTATGTTGCACAGGTAATTTGCAACAGTATTCACCCCGGAATTCCTGTTTATCCTCAGCCACTCCTCAAATCCCTTCAGGAGCTGTACCGTTATTTCCTTAAATAAAAGCGTTTCCTGCCCCGAATATCTTTTCAGATGCTTCAGTGTCGTTTCATACAGTTCGGCCAGCGACAGCCTTCCCTGCTTCCTCAGGGAGGCAATTCTTCCCCCGGCATACTTTATAAAATCTCCACCGCTTTCCGTTCTTCCCTTTAGTTTTGTAAGCAGATCCGTCATTGTCATCTGCTTTATCTCCATCATGCCTATGCCGGCAACAATATTATTATATTCCATTTGCAGCCTCAGTAGATCCTGGTTCAGGCTCACATGTCCCGGATATGAAGATTTCACCTTCCCGGAAGGCAGCATGTATTTTGGTTCAATATAATATATGGTGCCAATATATGCAGTCTTTCCCCGGTGGCTGAATTGAATTTTTATATTAGCTTTACCATTACTATTAACAACGTCCTTCCGGACCACGGGTTTGAAGTCAGGCATAAGTCAGATTCTTTGTCGGGTATTTGTCGGATGAAAGGTACAAAAATGAGCAAATATGTACAAATAAATCTTTTCACACTATAAGTAATGACAAATAAAAAAGCCTGCAACATCTTGTATTACAGGCTTTAATTTTTGTCGGGGTGATCTGACTCGAACAGACGACCCCTTGCACCCCATAAACAGAGTAACACTCTCATATAATATAGAATATCAATATATTAACATATGTTTTTAAATTTAATGTCGGGTATTTGTCGTGTACTAATCCCCCTTTAGGGGGTAGGGGGGCAGGGGGGGCTACTTCCTCCCTATAGTCACATTCATATTCCTCCCCACAGAATCAGCTATCTTCTCAACCGATCTGCCGATAACATACCCACCCAGACCAAGCTCCACCACGTTCCAAAACCTATCCGCCTCCTGGAGTGAAGTGATCAGTATCCCAAGGTCTGTATTCTTTACGAAAAGATTCAGAACCGGAAATATCACCCACGAGCAAACAATTATCCCCCCGAAAGTAAGCATGAGTATTGGCCTCCAGTTCCTCTGCATCGGCGATCCCGAAGCCTCGGTTATAATAACCTCCTGCCTCAGACCATCCAGCTGACTGATCAGCTTATTAGTATCATTAACAAGCTCATTCCGCTTTGCCATCTTTTCTTCCTGGCTGGTGAAGTTCCTGTCAAAAGCCTCACCAATCTTTTCCGCCAGTCCACCTGCAGAGTCAACCACCTTGGCTGCAGCATCTGCCTTACTGAATATCCCCATATATTACATCTTTAGTCTCTGTCATTGCGAGGATCCGCCAGTTGGCGGAGACGAAGCAATCTCACGCCGCAAACAAATATACTTTCTTGTCATCCTTTCCCCTTACATCCATATGCACCCAGCTCACCCCCGCTTCCATCCTTACCGGCCATGGCAGTATGTTCTGGTTCTTAATTATCCATTGTCGTACCTCCTCTGCCACCATCCCCTGTACATCAAAATCCACACCCTGCCCGGTCATATGCGGCGAAACATAAAGCCTACCGTCTCTTATGGCATCCTGCACCAGCTCGCATTTAATACACCTGAATCCTCTCTGGCTGTATTGCCCGCCTTCCTTCCAGTTATTGATCATTATCGGCCTGTTAATCCTCTCCCTTATCTTTTCAAGAGTCTCAATCAGTCTTGGATCAAAAAACGACCAGGCAGCCTCTCCGTATGTATTATATACATGCGGACAAACAATCTCTTCAAGCTTAAAATATACCGGAATATCCATCATAGTACTGTCATTGCGAGGATCCGCCAGTTGGCGGAGACGAAGCAATCCTCCCCCTGTTAATATTTAGACCCCCTCTTATTATTTCCCACCTGTTTTATAACCTCCTGCTGCAATTGGCTCCACTCCTTTAAAGCCTCCTGGTACCGAGGATCATCTTTTGCTGATTGTGGAAGAGTTGTAAGAACATTAATCAGCTTTTGATTACTCTCAACAATATATTGAAATGCAAAGGAAGGCAGGTAATCCCCCTGTATTTTCTTGATATCTGTTGTGTTTTCAACAGTCTGGGCCTTTACCTCTCCAAATGATATCATTTGAACAGCGCCTATGCCCAGGAAGGCGGTAAATGCTATTCCTACAACCCATAATATTATGTTAAGCTTTCTCCCCTCCGGACTATCTGTTCTTGGTGCCATATTGTTCTGTTTTTATTGTTGTTGTTTTGAGTTCCAACTGAATTAAGTAGGTCTTACCAATATTTTACTCGTATAAGGCTGCATGTTGAATGGATATGTTTGAGCATTGCCATCCAAATCAACATAATCATTATATGGCAATTCGGCAGCAGTAACAGATTTGACTGTTTTTGCAGGATTGATAAGATAAATAAGAAAATTCTCCTCTGGCTTGGAGCTTCCTGTAAATGTCGAAGGTGTAATTTCTACTTCATTTCCGACTGTTCTCCCCCATACATTAACTGCTTCGTCTGCTATCCATTCTGTTAATGTCATTTCGGTATTTCCCCTCTTAAATGACTTGTCATTCGTATATTTACCAAAGGGATAGAAATATTTGTTATTATTTACCGTTTCAGTTCGGGCAGTAGTAATATTAACTGTTATGCTTTGTGTTAATTGTGTTTTATGAACAAATGTGTTATACTGAAGTTTATTATTAATATCCAAAATTGACGTTATAACAAATCTGATTCCATTGACATCTTCTATCCACAGCATGTTATCATGGATATTTATATCATGACTTACATTGCATAAAATAGAATATTCAAACCCGCTTACAAAGTTGTTACATACCTCTACATTGTAAGAGCCACCATCAATATAAAAACCATGACTGTTAGGCGGATTATTTCCTACGTTCCCGGTTTCACAAATATTATTTGACATTATGCCATCATAACATAAATAACAGAAAATAGCACCAGCATCTATTTTATGTAAATGTACATCATGAACATAGTTTTTATCAATTAAAAAATCATTTGAATATCCTAACATTATACCGTCATATCCGGCATTTGAAAAAGTATTATAAGTTACCTCAATATTATTACTCCTTATTATATTTACTCCCGATCCGCTCATCCCTCCGTAAATAGTAAAATCCTGATAATATCTCCCTGTCCCCTTAATGTAATTAATCCTGTCTATTGTATTGTCACTAATCAAGATATTTTCACAATGCTGCAATTCAACAAAATCACTGTTAATTTCATACCCATTACAGTTTTTTATAATGATACCAAAAGTATTTAGCATCATACAAGCATATATCCCTATATAATTAAATGCAACTGCATCAATCTCAGTTTTAAAACAATTGTCAAGACTTATACCACATTCAGCGGATTCATTTATCTCTAAATTTTTAATTGTGATCCATGATCCACTATCTGAATAAATACAATCACTTCCATAGGTTACAGTAACATTTTCAGGTTCAGCCGTTGAATAAATATAAATGGTCTTGGTTATGTTATTATAAGCCCATGTATTTGCGGTAGTCAAACAATTACGATGATTTTGAATAAAATATTTCTTCCCTGCTGTAACAGGTACAATAGTTTCATTTTCTATATCTTGATAGTAAGGTAGGATTGTAAAAGTTTCATTTATAAATGATGACACCCTGCTGATACCATGTGCAAACGTATAATACTCTATCACTAACTCTGCATTGTCATAATAACCATCCGCTTTATTAATTGCCGTATCTATCAGCGTAGTATTACTCCCTCCTGTTGCACTTCGCCAGCCAGCAGTTCTCCCCAATAATGCTTTAGTGCCTCCGATAAATATATTTGTAATTTCAGAAGGCAATGTATTATCCTGTTTGCTCCATATATTACCTCCTTCATTAACCCATCCTGTAACACTTTTTATACCAGTTAACTTAGGCACATCACCTGATCCGAAGCAGTCAATAATTATATTTTTCTTGTTTGATAAATCTAATTTATCATTTACGAATGTACTTCCTCTTTCGAGGTATAATTTGGTACTATCTTGGATTACATTAGAAACCTTGTTCAGTGTTAAAAAAGGTTTTGACTGACTGCCATCACCTGTTAAATCATTTCCCGAATTACTGACATAAATAGTGTTTGTCTGTGTGACGTTATTAATAGCATTGTTTACGTCTGTATGGTTGTTATTTATTGAACTACTAAAAGATATTCCAGATTGTCCTACAAATAAATTAGACTGTGATATTTCATTTGGTGCATTGGCGTTTAATGACGCTATATTACTATTAAATGCATTAATTAATTCTGTGCCATTCATTGCCGTTGTAAGTACAGTTAATGTAAGATAATCATCAATAAATCCATTGGATTCATTAAAATTATTATTTAGAGCTGCAATGAATTGAGAAGGAGTCATCCCCGCTGTTACCTCTGTCATATCAATCTTTTATTAACCGTACACTAAATCCAAATTTCTTTGAGGAGAAGTCATTAACTGTCGCTGCACTGTCATAAGCTACATACATACGATATTTATTTGAAGCACTATCATTAGATCCCCAATATGACCCATAAGTACCTATTGATGAGAACGCCCCTGTCGTACTTGATCTTATTCCCCCAGGAACAGCAGCAAATCCGCTCGAATTATCTGCCCCTGTATTAGGACTTGACCAGTGAGATGTACCAGATTCTTTTAAATGTCCTCCTGCCACTGATGCACCACCAAGATACGTTATGAGTGTTGCATATTCAGTTCCTGTAGGAATATGATAACCAGTTATGTTTAGTTTCCCCGAATCAATAGCATAACCGTTATACATTGCGCCATAAACGGACTTGTAAGTGTTAGAGTCATTATTATACCAACAATAAGCCTCTGTGGTTTTGTTTTTCCAGTTAGTATTATTAGTCTCTAAGGTTATTGGTGTGTTATCATTATATTTTGTTGTTTTTAAATTTTCTAATAACCAAACTTGAGTACCTATCTTCACTTCATGGTAAACATTACCATCCGCATCTATTATCTGTAATACTGATCTTCCGACAGTCCTGTTACCCTTTACATTTCCGTAAAAACTTAATGTATCATCCCACCATACAGATAAATGAAAATCAGAACGCATTCTCGATGTATCAAGGTCGGATGAAAGTATCATTATGGCTTCAATAGAGTAAGGAGAATTGTCTTGATATTTAACAATCGTTCTGGTAAAGTCATAACTTACTAAGATTGATTCTGTAACCGTTTTTATAATGTTGTTATAATAAAACCATACGTCTTCAGTATCGGCAGCAATATAAGCAGCAGTATTAGGACATTGAAAAGTATAACTACCAGCAGTGCCACCAACGGTTAAATAATCAGTTGCGCCAACCTTTTGATTATAAAGTCTTCCTCCACTTATCTTTGAAATCTCACCAAAGAATAATACCTCAGATCGTGTCGCCCAATACGAACTCCACGAAAAACCACCCCCCTTCAGGGCCCCTTTTCCAAAACCAAATCTTTTCATGATCGGTTGATCTTTAATGAATACTAAGCTCCCGATGTAACCTCAAAAGCAGCGCTTGCTATCCATGCTTCATCGCTGTCGGTAATGTTTATCTCAAAAACATACCCGTCATCAGCCGTATCCGGATAAGTAAGTCCTGGTATAGTTACCTCCACATCGCTGCCGTTCAGAAAATATATCTTTGTTTCACCGGTTTCAATAACTGCTCCCTCCGGATCCTTCAGCCTCCACCTCAGTGGCACCGATCCCGAACCGCCGGCATTATCAAATGTTATCTCCGGCACCATCGGATCATTAATGGCCCCGGCAGCAACTACCACTGTGTCAATTACCGGGCTTATCGGCTCCGGATAAAGAACACCCTGGGCCGATCCTGCTGTCAGGGTAACTGCATCAAAGTAATCATCGCCACCGGCAATCATCTGGTAACCTGCCGGCAGGGCACCATAACCCCTCGCTGTAACAACATCAACTCCCCTTATCTTGGCAACAGTAACCGTTGCCCCGTCAGGACCGATCTCTATCAGCGAAAATTTCTTATCTGTAACTGCTTCCACGCCAATATATACATCACCTGCGGTGCCTGCTATAACCCCCAGAAGCCTTGAATGATTTGTTTCCTGTGACATTGTATTTATTTTTAATTTAACCTCTTTAGTCCCTGTCATTGCGAGGAGCGTAGCGACGAAGCAATCCTTAACGCCCTCTACGTTACCAACTTCTCCAAATGCGCTACCACATACGGAATTTTATTCTCCCTGCACCATTGCGACGGGAATTCCGTAGTCAGTTTACATTCCCTGAATAATTTATTATTCCTTATATATTGTGCCTGTTCTTTTCTGGTCCAGTACCAGAAGCTGTTCTCGTTCCAAAAACTTACATGAGTCGGATCCTGCCATGCTCCTCTGCCATCAGTCGATGGCGTCTGGCTTAATAAAATTCCTCCGGGTGCAAGTACCCTGTGAATCTCATTCATTATTAATTGCTGATTTCTGATATGCTCTAAAGCATCATGCGCCCTGATTACACCGCAAGAATTATCAGGCAACGGGATTCCGTTTTCAAGATCATGAATAATGTCGCCATTATACTTATCTATACTTTTATACCCTTCAGGTTTTCCAAAACCACCGCAAAGATCAATTTTTAACAGGTTATTAATATCCGCAAACCTTTCACCCAGCTTATAAATATTCTTATTGTAAATCGCCCTGGTTTCATCCTGTACCAGTTTATTTTTCTTCATCCAGGTATTTTCACCGGTAATCCGGTATATGTATAATACCTTTGGAATATGTTTATATCTGGTATTCAGATACATTTGGTGCATTAAGTCAAGATCATCACATACTGAAAGGTCAAATCTATGCCCCCCCATACTGTCATATACTGACTTTCTCCATGCCCTTACATGATCGGGTGCAAACCAGATAAAACCTAACCTTCCTGGATATTCCGGCTGGCTGTTCATTGCATATAAGCTTCGCCCTTGCCAGTTAAACAAACGGTATGACCATCCGTATTGCGAACCATACGGACTAAAATCATCAGATAGTTTTGCATTATCAGAATAAACAAAGCCTGTTTCAGGATCATCAAACGCTTTATAAACCTCTTCAAGACAGTCAGGCGTAATCAGATCATCGTGATCAACCTCAACAATTATCTCCCCTTTTGCCTGATCACATGCATATCTTTTTAAAGCCCCTACATAATCTATCGCATATGGAAATTCAATTATCCTTATCCGTTCATCTTCTGCCTGGTATTTTGCCCCACGATTAAGCAATACTATCCATTCCCAATCCGAAAATGACTGGGAAAGGATAGTTGCTTCAAGTTCCTTCAGATACCTGGCATCATGGCTCGGTGTGATTATGCTTATCATTTACCGAACCCCTGCCATTTCTGAATGTAGCGAATAAAATAACCAACAGCTAAACAAGCTATTGTCCAGATTACCATTCCTGCTGTTACTTCCATGATTTGAATGTTAAGTAAATATTATGTAGTTGATTGTAACAATCCATTTTCAAAAGTCATTGATGTAAATGTGTATGTGACAGTCCCTGTATAACCACCGTATGCCCCCTGTGCGCCCTGCGCCCCCTGGTAACCCTGGTATCCACGATATCCTTGCGCACCTTGATCTCCTTGGTTTCCCTGCGGACCTGTTGCCCCTGTATTACCCTGCGATCCTGTCGGTCCGGGATAACCCTGATCTCCTTGCGGACCGGTACTCCCTTGAAAACCTCTATATCCCTGGTCGCCCTGCCAGCCTTGCGGCCCTGGTGACCCTGCTGCGCCTTGCGGTCCGGTCACGCCCGGATAACCTTGATCACCTTGATTACCTTGATTGCCCTGATAGCCTCTATAACCCTGATAACCTTGGTCGCCCTGTTCGCCCTGAGGTCCTGTTGCTCCTGTATTCCCTTGTGAACCTGGAACTCCAGGATACCCCTGATCGCCTTGCGGGCCCTGGTAACCCTGGTAGCCTCTGTACCCTTGATCACCCTGCCATCCCTGCGGACCGGGAGAACCAGGCGTACCCTGCGATCCTGGAGTTCCTGGATATCCTTGGTCACCTTGTGGTCCCTGATCGCCTGTATAACCTCTGTAACCCTGATTACCTTGATTACCCTGATAACCTTGTGGCCCTTGAGCACCAACCGGAATGGCACTATTGCTTATAACCGTCCCAACATATCCATTATTATTAGTACTCGCCGATGCCCCGTTCTCCTCAGTATCCGAAAAAGTGATATCCTCGTCGCTCCATGCCAGAAGCTCCAGGAGTGTAACATCCCATTTCTCCTCGTACATATCCCAGCTACCCTCTGCAATTTCAAACTCACGGCTGCTGTTGTATGTATGCTTCACAAAACTCCCGAAACTTATTCCTGTTCCCCTTACTGTCCCTTTCAGCACCTGCCGTGCACTCCTTCCCCTGCTTGCCAGGGTACGGGCCAGCTGCACCATGAATATATATTCCGCGGCGCTGCCGAGCCTGTGCCACAAGGTAGTCGGATCCCCGCTGCTCAGCTTTGTAATATTCTTATAAAGCAAAGTCACGTTATCCACTGCCGGTCCATCAGCTGCCGACAGGTCTATTGTCCCCAGGTCATCCGGCTCAGTACTGTCATTGAACGTGGCAAGTGTTTTAATCCCCGACAGGTATAATTCCCCGTCTTTCAGAAAATATATTTTTGGTTTGCTGAATGCTATCCCGCTGAACACATCGCCTCTATGGGGCGTTTCCTCCTCACCATACCTGTACAGAGCCACTGTCAGCGTTCCCGCTCCCGGTATCCCCTCGGCTATAATGCTTATCACGTTCCACACCGGTGCCGATATCGACGCCAGTACAGTCTTGCTTATAATGGTGGCCGACGTCGTCCAGGTTCCATTCTCCTGCAGGTAATATGGCGTGGATCCGACCAGTACAGACACAGCAAAACGAACAGTCATATTTATTGCATTTACATGACCGTCATTATTTTTCCCGATGGGAGCAAACATCATCTCAAATACAAAGAGTTCACCTGCAGGAGCCGTCACATCAATCTGCTGGAAAATCTGATCCGTTCCCCCACTGTCACCCCCGCTAAGGAAAGCATAAGCTTCTCCTTCAAGTATCCTCTGATATAAGGCAAATGTGCCGCTCTTGGTCCAGCTGGCAAAGGCCCCTCCTGCAAACCTCCAGAACTCATAATTATCAAGCAGCGACTCTTTTCTCCCGTAATTATGCGAAAGGATCACCTTCTTTGCCCCCGGCTCCAGTGTCCTGGTCAGCGAGCCCACCGGCCACACCTCAATACCTGTGCCCTTGTATCCCAGATCGAGCACTGCCTGTGCTGCCTCCGTGGTTTCATATACCCCAGCCGAAGTATATAGCATCCGGGTACTTTTCTTATCGGCGCTGCAGGTAATATGCCACCGGCCATTGAACTGAGTTATCTCGGCATCATACTTCTGCAGTATCTTTTCAATAACATCATAGCAGTTATTATCTTCATATATACCGGCGTCCTCGTAAGTCTGCGCAAGAGGAGAGTAGGAATGGTTATGGGTAGTCTCAAAAAGATTAATCGCTATCGAATAACCCAGGCCCAGGGCAATTTTATCCAGGCAGTGAATTATAATTGCAAGCTGGCTGCTGTTCCCGGTCAGGGTAAACTCCTCGTTCTTCAGCAAGCCAAGCCCATCGGTAGCGGTGAACTTAATGCTCTGCGGAGCAGGAATATACGGAGCCTGGTACTGCTGTGGCAACACATACCCCGTCCACAGCAAAGTAGAATCCTTGTAAAGCTCGGCCTTAATCTTTTTTGAATTATTTGTATAGAACTCATCCAGTTCAAAGTCAACCTCCTCCCTGATCCCAAACTCCAGCGAAGTACCCCTCACAACAGCCGCCTTGTCTTTCCTTAGGATCAGCGCCCCCTCTTTAGGCATATTACGGTCTATGTCATCACCAACATAACCATCAAACAAAAGCTTCAGCTTGTAGTTATTACCCAGCCTGCTCCTGCACAAAAGTTCATATTTTAAACCGTATGCCATCTATATTAGTTAACTCATCAATACCGTCATTGCGAGGATCCGCCAGCTGGCGGAGACGAAGCAACCCTTTCCCCCCGTCACGTCCCCACCTTCCTCCTCCTGTTCTCCTGTTCCACCACATACACCAGGTCAGTCCCCTTCGCCTTCAGCTCACCGGTAAGTGTAATTGTAAAGTTCTGTTGCGTCGTCCCCGCAACACCAGCTGTCGCCGAAGCAGCGCCTGACGAAACAGAGGCTCCGCCACCCGATGCTTTCGCCAGCGATCCTTTAACCGCTGTGCCAACAGCAACCAGGGCAATACCTGCAGCCAAAGCTACCGGCCACGCTGCCGGGTTTTTAAGCATCTTATCCAACACACCTACTGTGATGGCACTTGCAATAGCTAATTTTCCGATTGTTATTGCCAGATCTGCAAACGATGCTGCCATAACTGCCCCAAAGTCTTTTGCCTTAGCATTCCCTGAGGCAAGAGCTCCAAGAAAGGCGCCTATATTCTCAGCCATTCCTTCAAGTCCTTCTTCCAGGGCATTTGATATGTCAACAGTAACCTTTCGTATGGTATCTCTTGTTTCATATACTTTTGCAAGTGCATTGCTCACCTGGCTAAAATCAGGCATTTTAATATTAACCGTACTCGCCTTATCATCAATAAGCTGAAGATCCTGAAGTTTCCTTAATTCAAGATCAAGTTCCTCATTAACGGCAGCAATAGCAGTCTTTTTTTCCCTGTATAACGCTTTTTCTTCCTGGGCCAGCTCCCTTACAAGGGCACTGATTTTTGCTTCCTGCTCTGCAATCTCCCTCCTCTGTTCATCTGTCGGATCCTTGGCTGATATGGCAAGCTGTTCCTTCATAATTGCCAGCCTCTCTCTCTCCACCGATATCTGATCCGCATATACCGATTTATACAGAGCCGATGCCTGGTTCAGGTATTCCAGCTTTTTCTTCTGGTCCTCAGTCTCCTCCTTTGCCATCAGCCTGAGCTCGGCAGCCTTGGCCTTGCGTTCTTCCAGCGATGTAATCAGATCTATTTCCCTGTCATCCAGTGCATCAAGCCTGTCAGCAAGTTTCCCCGCTTCCGTCCAGTCGTTCTTTATCTCCTCACCTATGCCCTTAAAAGCTCCCTTCATGCTCTCCCATCCCTGCTTAAACTTGCCGGTAGCTATCTCATATACTCCCTTGCCGAATACGGCCAAACGGTCAATTACATTATTCAGAACCGATTTAACCTGGGCGAGTATCCTGGCAAACTGATCAGCCCCCTTGCCCGATTTTGAAAAGTATGCAATAAGAGTACCCAGGGCAACCACAATGGCACCTATGCCCGATTGCAACAGGGCTATCTTTACTCCGTTAATTGCTATTTTGAAAATACTTCCGCCAGCAGCTGCTCCCTTGAACGATTGTCCCACAAAATTCAGGCTTCTCCCGGCGGTGCCAACAGCATCACTCACCGCCCCCATGTTAATACCGAACATCTCTGCAAGCTGGTTAAGCTGTCCCCCTGCAGTGCCCTTAAAGTCAGCAACCGCCTTCTCCCCGTCCTTCAACCCCTTCCTGAAGTCCCCGGAGTCAACCCCAAACTTTGCCTTCAGATTCGATATTACTGTCCCCATGTTAATAATTTACTTCTTTAGTCACTGTCATCCCGAACGCAGTGAGGGATCTCCCCCGTCGTCCTCAAATCATCATTTCATCATCCCCTTCAGTATCTCCTCATGCAACACCTCAATCTTTTCCCTCTCTTCAACACTTATTGCCCTTGCGCCACTGTGCCCTTGCGCCGCTGCGCCTCATTCATCCCACGGAAACGGCCACAGCTCCCTCGCGTTTCTTTTAGAATTCCTGTCCACCTGCAGGTTCCAGAGCAATGCCGTCGATGTCCTTATCAGTTCCGCTATCGGTTTCAGCCTTTCCAGTTCCGCCTCGTTATAACCACCCATGGCATCCAGGAAGTCACCTACAAGCATTTTCTCAAACCTCTCCGCATCCATGTGTAAGGCCCCGAATGCAAGCCTTCTCATATATGCGTAGCTGAACTTAACAGCTATCTCCAGGTCAATGCCATCTACCTCCAGAACATCTTCGGGCGCTTGTCCGGGGCTTCGCTTTTTTTTTGCCCCGCGCCACCTGTCTGAACAGTCAGTATCTCAGAGAACTTTATTATTGTAGCCATATCCATCAGGCGCCCGAATGCCTTCTCATCCAACCCGAGCTCTTTCCCGTCGGCTTCCTCACCCTCAATAGCCGAACACCACGCTATCGATCTCAGGGTGTTGATATCAACCTTCCCGGTTATATCGCTCATCTCCTTACCGGTAAGCGAAGTAAAGTTGCCCAGCGCGTTCATGTTCCACATTATCCGCACCCTCCGCCCATCCGTCAATTCCAGATAATCAGCTTTCATAGTAATGTCATTGCGAGCGCAGCGAAGCAATCTGCCTCTTGTTGCTCTGTATTAACTAAATGTTATGCCTGCGTTCCAAACGTCACCGTCCCCTTCTTCGCCTTGATGGTGAATGAGAAAGTTCCCAGCTTCTTCTCGCTGCCACCTTCCTCGCTCCATCCGCGAAGAGTACCGGTACCGGTCACCTGTTTCTCGCCGCTGGCCGTACGTCCATAAACGAAAGCCACCTCTGCACCTGCAGCGGTTGCTGCCCTGAGAGTTTCAAAATCCTCATGAGTTGACGACTCGGTCGTGTCACGTTCAATGGTCTTCCCACTGCAGCTCATTTCCGTATCGTAATCAACGAAATCATCAACCGGCACACCGGCATTTTCTTTCAGAAGTATCTCCTCGAATCTCGGATCAATCTTCAACCCTGTGGTTTCGAGCCCCTTTATTAACTTGGTACCCCACTTAACAGTGAGCAAGTACCCGTAAACATTTGTTGCTGCCATCTTATATGTGTATTAAAAATTAACTTCTTTAGCCCTGTCATTGCGAGGAGCGAAGCGACGAAGCAATCCTCACCTTGTCTTCGTCTCAATCATAAACCTCAAATTATTCCCATACAATCTGCTCTCCTGGTCAAACCCCGGATCGTCACCCTCGTAGTTCACCGCCAGGAACTGAGTGCTGTTAACCGTTGTACCCGCGAGCGCCTCTATTGCTGCCCTCACCAGGTCAACTTTTGTCTTTACATTATCCGGGAGCGTGTCAACAATCATAATCTCAACAGCATAATTAAAGCTGTGCACCCCCTCCTTTAAAAGATTCGGAGGCAGCTCCTGTTCAGAGTGAACACAAAACGGAGCAGCAATCTCCTCGTCACCTATTGTAACATAAGTGTTCGTGATTATCGCCCCCACCGTCGTCTGTATTGCCTCAGTAATCATAATTTCCTTCTTTAGCCCTGTCATTGCGAGGAGCGAAGCGACGAAGCAATCTTTTTCGTGTTACTCCCAATTATTTCGCCGCCCTCTCCTTAAAAAACTTATCAATCTCTTTCTCAGCATTCTCTTCAAAAACCTGTTGTGCTTGCCCCTTGCTGCTTTCCCATGCTTTATCAATAAAACGCCCCGGCTTTATTCCCCCTTTCCATCCGGCTGAAGGGTTTCTGCGCGGATTGCTGAACGAGTGTTGCGAGTCGCGGTTTGCCAGGGTGCCGTAATTATGCCAGTAAATAAGCATCCACGGATTCCAGTTCTGTCCCCTCCGGTTCTGGTACATCATGCCCTTCCTGAACACCCCCACGCCAAGCTCCGGATCCTTACCCTTATATGGCACTATCCTTATCGATCTGGCGGCCCCCTTCAGCTTTGCAGGCAGGTTGTTCTTCATTGCCTTCTGAACCGGAGCAGCTGCCTTTCTGAACGCTGCCATTACCGGCTTCCGGTATCCACCCTCCGGAAACTCCCTGAATATCCTCCTCAGGTTCTCCGTCCCCGTAAAAGTCACCCTGTTCTTCTGCTCAGCCATATTGGTATCTATTAACCCCTTGTGCGCCGGCGGATTTTCTCCCCCCCTGGGGGGAGATCCCGCGAAGCGGGAGAGGGGGGGGTTTCGGGGGTTACTCCGTCACCTTCTCCGCAATAATATCAATGAACATCTTCATATCATCAGGCGTTGCCTGAAGTATATTGTAGTTAACACTCTCATCAGCAATTCTCATAGTTTCATCTATGGTACTCTTGTAATGAGTTCTGTAAAGAAACCTTCCCGGAACAACCAGCCTGTTATTCACATACTGCTCGTTATTGTTCCCCGTGGCCACCCTCGAACAATAAGCATAGAATGAATGAGCAAAACCCTTCTGCGGCGCCCCCATGCTTGTCTTTGTGGTGGTCGGCACCTGAAACGAAACCTTCCTGTTAAATGTCCCCGGATTACCCATTTTTCTTCTTTAGTCTCTGTCATTGCGAGGAGCGTAGCGACGAAGCAATCTCCCCCGTGATAATCAGTACCTCACTACCCTGAAATTCCTCTCCTTCAGCTCCGCCGATGTCACCCTTTGCCCCATTCCAATGTTCTCAGTCCTGTTCTCCGGACTCAGATACATATCACACGCCCTCAGTATCACGGCCTGTTTCAGATCTGCCGGCACCGCCGCAGCTGTTGCCCACCCCGTTGTAAACTCAATTTCAACAGGATTCATCTTATCAGCATCAGCACTGAACGACTCCAGGAATCTCAGCCTGGCTGTCAGTTCGCTGTTATCCAGCTGGTAGTCCGCTGAGTTTACTGTGGTTAGTACAGCAGCATCCTGGGCGTAGTATTTCACGCTCGAAATAGCATCCACCGGCCCCAGCTCAATTTCAATCTCGTCACCCTCCGGATAAGCATCCAGGTATAAAGTATAAGTCGCCCTGCAGTACTGTCTGCCCGTGGCATTCTGCGAAGCATCTATTGCAGCATAAATAAGGTCCTGCAGCAGAGTATCCCTGTCAGTATCCGTATCCGTGGTAGGAATTCTCAGGTTCCGCTTCACATCCGCCAGCGATACCGGGTAAATTGTAGGAGCCGTCTTTAACTTATACCTGTTCATCACATTCATTCTTTAGTCTCTGTATTCACCCCCCTTTAGGGGGGCAGGGGGGTTGTTCCTTCTTTAGCCACTGTCATCCCGAGCGCAGCGAGGGATCTCCCCCGTAGTACTCAGGAGGTCGTCACTCCCCGTACTTCATTATCTTCTTCAGCATCGTCTGGCTTATCCCCTCGTCGAGCAAAGCCTCACCTGCATCCTTCACCTGCTGCACAGTCTCAAAGCCCATGTTAAAAAGCTTATCCCTCCCCGGGAAATCCTCCGGCAGTGTATTCACCTTCTTATCCTCGGCATCCGGTATCGGAATAACGAAACCTCCCTTTATCAGTTCGGGTGCTCTTTCGGCATCAACAATACCATTCATCCCTGCTGAATAGGCATAGTCCCAGTGGCATTTAATCCACAGAACCTTTACATATTTAGTCTCCTTTGCCATAATCTCTGTTTTTACTGTCATTGCGAGGAGCGAAGCACTTCTGCTCTCATTCATTCACCGTCATTGCGAGCGCAGCGAAGCAATCCTCCCCATGTTTCCTTTAGTTTTCTCCAAGTCCCCCCTTGGGGGGATTTAGGGGGTCGGTTCTGTTGGTAAAAAAGGGCCGGCCTCTCCTCCGGCCCCTCACCCTGAACTAACCTGACCTATGAAAAAACCACTAAATTCCTGAGAGTGCGTCTTTCATGCAGGCAAATGATGCCGGATGCTCCGGTGCTGCATCATAGAACGCATTCATTATGAGATCAACAATATTGCTTTTTGCTGATGTGTATGGATCAACAAGCAGATCAACAGCGCCAAACTGTGCAAGGATGAACTTGTTCCAGTTACCGAAGAAAATTGCAGAGCTTAAACTCTGATTTCCTTTTGTAAGGGTATCGCTTACAAGAGTAGTAACAGCTGCATTATAGCCCACAAGTTTTGTAGGTTCCAGAATGTTCCATACTCTTTCAGGATGTCCGCTTTCAATGGCGGTCACCATCAGCTTATATTTTATCTTCGGTGAAGTCACGAATGCGAGCGAACCCATATCAGCGTCGGCAAGTTCTATCTTGCTTATAAGTTCCAGTACGTGTGGAAGGGTAGGAGCAGCTCCATTGGTACCGCCCACTACATCGCCAATTCCTGAAGTTGCAATAAGACCTGTAGGCCCGTCACTTGCTCCGTGCAGTGCACCTCTCTGCAGATGAACAGCTGCTGCTGAAATAAGAGCATTCCATACTTTCTCCTCAATACCGGCTGCCTCCTGTACAAGAAGAAGCTTGCTGAGCGGCACATAGTTTGTTATCCTCTTCGGGGTAAGGCTCACTTTGTTAAGAGCAGCTGCAGCATCCGAAGCGGCATCATTTTCAGCATCCCATTTTACCGTTGGTTTTGTCGAAAAATATGGAAGATCTACATTCCCCGTAAGCCCCGAGAGTGTCTGTGCTCCAAGCGGAACCAGAACGGTTTTTGCCCATACGGCATCAATAAAGTTGCCTATTACTGTTGGTACAACCGGCGAGCTGGCAGCTGCCAGGGTGCTCCTGGTAACGGTTTTGTTTGCCAGCACCTTCTGTGAAATTCCGAGCCCCATAACTCCGCCCCATGTGCCGTTCTCTTTTGCGGCCTCGTCGTGCATTTCCTTCTCAATACCGGTCAGCCTCTTGCCTTCAGCCATTTCCCTTATGGCCTTCAGGAGAGAATATTTCTGAATATCCTTCTCTTCCTGCTTGCTTACATCCTTGCCTGTTCCTGCAGCAAGTCTCTGCTGGTTTTCAATCTGCTCCTGGCGCTCAATCTCTTTGTCAAGATTTTTTACCAGATCCTGTGTCTCATCCCACCTTGTTTTTTCAGCATCGGTGAGCTCTGCCTTGTTGGCCAAAATATTCCTTTCAGCCATCAGGCCCTCTTTTTGCCTTTTTAATTCCAGACTCTTCATGTTTATAAATAATTGATTATTGATAATTAGCCTTTTGGCCGTTATTTCATTCTAAGCACCGCCTGCAGTCTTGCCACCTGGTCTTTCAGGGCTGTGTTTTCAGCAAGCATCGCCCTTATTTTCTCCGGGTTGCGTTCTCTTATCTCCAGATCCTTTCCGTCCAGCAGATCGAATATGTCCCGCACCGAGTAACTTTCAATCTGGCTTAGCGTGAATCTTCCGCCAAGCTCCCTGTAAGCATACATCAGCGCCGTAAAGCCTTCCTCACGCATCCGCCTCATGGCAATATCTCTTTTCCCCGCCTGTGGATTCGATGGTATATTTACAACGCTCCACTCCAGCAGCTCCTGCCCGGCAAAGTAGTATGTCTCTTCACTTCTTCCTTCTGCCTCTTCACCCGTGCCATATTTCCCCTGTCCTATTTCAAGGAATCCCACTGATGATCTGCTGAGCGATCCGAACAAAACTTTCCTGAAAACCTTTTCGGCAAGAGGGTTAATATCCGACGGCTCAAACTGTGCAGAAGCAACAAGCCTTCTGTCAATTCCCAACCCTTCAACTCCAATCGATATGCTTTTGCCTATAATATAATCCGGATCCGGATCCGTGCATAAACCTCCCGAAAGTGTATGCTGGTATGCAACCACCGGGTTTAGCCGGTAATTATCAATGTTCCAGTTATCCTGGTTTAATACTGTTCCGTGCCTGTCCCTGTCAAGTGTCGAAAGAACAAATGGAATTATCCTGCTCTCTTCAGCTCCTTCAGGTATCTGTGCCCTGAAACCGAAACCATATCTCTTATTTGCTGGCATTGTTTTGTGTATTATTGTTTCCGACTATATTGGCAGGAGTGTAAAATTCGCCTCCTCCTGTTCGTGGATTCCTGTTCAGTAATGCACGGCCTTCATCTGGCGAAAGTATCCCGCTTAGCACCATCTCTTTTATATGATTTGTAACCGAAGCCAGGTCACCCCTTAACAGCCCGTCAAGGTTGTACCTGATTCTTATCACCCCTCTTTCCTTCGGCAGCAGCAGCTTTTCTTCCAGTTCAATCTCCTGTCTCCTTATTGCTGGCCTGAAAGAATATTTCACAAACTGCAGATCCTGGTGTTCTATATTTGAGAATGTTGCTCTGCTCAGATCATTGAGCATATGAACCGGCATATTGAACCACCTTGCAACATCCTGTATGCTGAACTGTCTTGTTTCCAGGAATTGTGCCGCATCAGGTGCTATGCCCAGGGCCTTGTATTTTAAACCATGTTCCAGAATTGGAGTGGAGTGATCCCCGGCTTCGCCTGTATAGAATGATTCCCACCTTGTTGTAAATGCTTTGAAAGCCTTATCATCCATATGGCCTTCAGTCTCAAGCACTCCCTTCAGGTTGCCTCCCTTGCGGAAAAATCTCGCTCCGAATTTTTCAGCTGCCAGGCCAAGACCAATATTGTCCTTTGCGGCCTGTATGGGCGAAAGCCCCCACATCCCTTTTGTGGTGAAGCCTCTGTAATGAATTATCTCGTTTGAAAAAAAAGTCTTTTTTATCCCCAGGTCCTTGTCGTCAATCTCATAAAAAAGCTTATTGTTGCTTATCTTGGGCTTGATCCCTGCCGGATGTATCGGTATCAGCAACTTTGGCTTGCCGCTCCCCTGGTAATCCATTATGCTTATGCCGTTGCCCCAGCCCTGCAGCCACCCGTTCATAAGCTCATGCCAGGTAAAACGGTTCATCATTTCGTTAGGGTGCATCAGCAATTCCTTGGCATCATGCTCAATGGCTTTCCTGTATCCGTTTTTCTCCTCGTAAAATTCAATCGGAAGTGAAGCCGGCAGCTCGCTCCATATACGCATTGCCTGCCATACAGCCGAAAACTTTATCGCCGTATCTTCATTAACGGTTATCCCCGACTCTGAAATACCAAGTGCGCCGGCCAGCGATCCCGTTC
>CALMJY010000322.1 GCA_937864815.1 uncultured Bacteroidota bacterium | reverse complement strand
CTCCACCATGGGGGTAATATCCGGATAGTTAATGATGCAGGTTTTTCGTTCCAGAGGTCATCACTATTTGTTGCTTTTACCATGAATTGATAAGTACCATGCCTGAGGTTAGTATAGGTTACATATCGTCTGTCGGAAGTTGTATATATCCAATCCTGGTCAAAACCTTCCAGTTTATATGCATAGCGGATATCATCCGGGTTAAGGTTGCATAAAGCAACGAATTCAAAAGAAAAAGCTCTTTCAAGTTGGGTAAGTGTGATCTTATCAGTGTATTGAATACTTTGTGACAGTAATTCTCTTCCATTGATTTTATCTCCAATCTTTACTTCTTTGTTTTGTATGAATAGTTTTGAAATGAAAACCGGATATGATGTGGAATCATTAATGATTTTTTCCGGAAAGAAACTGATTAATCCATTTATTCCGCCAAAATAAATTTCACCTTCTGTACTCATAAAAGACGCATCCCATACGAATGTATTGGAAAGTATGCCATCACTTTCATAGTAACTGGTAAAAAGTTCTGTTTCAGGATTGAACTTGCCCAGACCGTGTGTTGTGCTAATCCAGATATTGCCGGTTTTGTCGCTCGCAATACCGTATACTGAATTATCAGGAGCCCCTTTAATCTTATCATATTTGATAAATTGTGTGCGTCCATCTTTTTCAAATGCCTTGATAAGTCCATTCACGTTTGAACCAAGCCATAAGACATTAAACTTATCTTTATAGATAGTAGTAAAACTATTATCAATTATTGAGTTATGAATGTCAACAATTTTGTCATAAATAATAAGACTATCCCGCCTGGCTTGTTCCGTTAAGAGGGTATATGAGTTTACATATAGTTTGCATAAGCCTCTGTTCCATGAAGCAATCCAGAACAGATTGGGTGTCTCATAGAGTATTGATTGTATGTTAATTTCCTGCATCTCAGGTGATTGATTGACCAGATCTCCATAATGTGTCAGGTTATTAGTACTTGGATCAAATACATATAAACCATTCTGAGTACCGATCCAGATATTGCCGGCAACATCTTCTTTTATATCCTGAACCTCCAGGTTATCAGCATAATGAAATCGGGTAAATTCAAGTTTGGCTGAATTAATGATGTTATCCGCAAAGCAGAAACCCTTATCAAATGTACCCACCCATAACCTGTTAGTCTTGTCAACATAGATGGAAGTAATGTAATTTGAATTGATTGAGTTGCTATTTAAAGGATCATGTTTATAATGAATGACCTTGTTTTTATTCTGTGGCATTATACGGTTCAGCCCGTCGCTATACATGCCTATCCATAAATTCTGATTATTGTCTTTATAAATTGAGCGGACAACATTTCCAGCAAGGCTGCCCTGATCCCCGGGAATTTGCTTATAATGTGTGAAATCCTTAAGACTGATGTTAATTTTTGATACACCTTTCCCCATATAGGATATCCAGAGAACTCCGGACTTGTTACCGTAAATCCCTGTTATTTTTTCATCCAGAAGACTGTTGGGGTTATCAACCTCGTGATTATAAATGAAGTAATCTCCATTCTTTTTATTGATTTTGTAAAGTGACTTTTCAATAGCAACCCAGATAAATCCTTTATTATCCTCATATAGAGCATTAATTGGTTTAAAGCCCCAATTGTATCTGTCAGCAGAGTTTCCAGTCATTGACCCAAAAAATGCAGGAAGATTCTGAAACTGACTCTTCTTCCTGTCAAATAATACAATGCCGACATCAGTACCAAGCCAGATTAATCCATCTCTGTCCAACATAATTGATCCGATATTCATTACTCCATGTAATACCTCCTCATTAATATAGAAATGTTCGAGTTTACTTGTTTCAGTATTGAATTTCTTTAACCTGTCAGAAACTATCCATAAAACCTTTAGTTCCTTATCATAAAGAATATCTCCTGCAAGGTCACCATGGAATTGTTCAACAAATCTGGTTTCAATATTTATCTTGTTCAGGCCCATAACTGTATTGACCCACAAGAAGCTTTGTGAATCCTGGGCAATCACTTTCCTGCCCCGGGGAATTATATTGCTTGTCAGAGGAGATAGGATCTCTGATTTATTTATCAAGTGGGAAAAGACAGCTCTTCGTTTATCAAAAATATTAATTCCCCTTCCCAGTGTTCCGACCCAGATATCTCCATTCTGATCTTCAGATACAGTTGAAATGAAGTTAAAAGAGATTGAGGATGAATCATTGGAATTATATAAATAGGTAACAAAGTTAAAACCATCAAATTGTTGCAAACCATTTGCAGTAGCTAACCAGACATAACCTTCGCTATCGTTATATATATATTCAATTGAATTGGACATTAATCCATTATTGACGTTATAATGGGTGCAGCTAATTCCTGGATTTTGGGCGTTTAATATAATATTGCCCTGAGATAGAGTAACCAATAGAAGCAGTAATACCTTCACAGGTTTAAAGACACTTATCCCAACGGATGCTTTCCTGAATAAGTATGAAGTCCTGCCTGATGTTTTTGTACTCATTAATTGGTTCCTTTATCCTCCTTTGAATACAATTATTTTTGAAAGGTATTCATGTTGAGAAATTCCTCTCAGTATCCATGATATAACATAGTCTTTTTCTATCTGCTGGTCACGGACACCGTTTTCTCTTGCTTTTTGCTGTATTTCTCCAGGTTTGATCATGTATAAATGGCCGATTTTATAGTTTCCGTTTCCAGATTCTGTTGAATACTCCACCTGCTGATCATTTTCCCTTTTTTTGGAAGTTCGGTATCCAGTAAAACATAAGAAGCTGTCTTCAGTTTTTGGAGTTCAATAGTAATATCATTTTTTATTTCAAGTAATTCCAGAAGAAATCCCATTCTTTTTATTACAGCCTGAGATTTGAATCTTATTACATACTCCAATAGTCTTATGAAGTTAATTTTATTTCTAGAAACATGAATTGCCCTTGCAATTTCAACCATACCACCAGCATAACCTGGATTAAACAGACAATCAATTATTGTTTTTTCGATATCTGAGCAATTAACTTTATTATAGCTGTCAATCCATGTTTTTTTATACCCAAAGAAATGATTCTCATTATAGAATATAAACTGGAATGGAACATTTTTAATAATCAGGACTGAAGGCCTGACTTGCTTTGAAACAACAATCTGTTCTTTAAGTGACGGTTGCGTTATTAAACCAAGAATATGTAATGCGGAATAATATCCGAGATAATAATCTGACCCGGTTACCAGGCATTCCGCTGCCAGATGCCAGTCAGGCATGAAAGAACCAGAATCCTGTTCATACGGGATGATGAAATATTTGCCCTCTTTCAATCTCATCAACAGTCCTCGCCTTGTCATATCACTTAGTAATTCTCTGACGGCACTTTCTTTAGAATCGGGAAGGGCCTTAAAAGCTTCTTTATAATCAAAACAATTCATGTCTCTATCCCTGAACCAGGATAGAAGTTCATTGGATTGTTTTGATATGTATTTATTCTTCATAGTTGTTTCGCAAGGTTAAACCTGACTGTAATGATACGAAAGATTTTTGATCAAAATGACCTTGTGAATAAAACATTTATTATGTGTAGTATATTTGTCAGGACAAAACTGACTGATAAGATATGAAACGTAATTTTAATAATATGAAACAAATGGATCTTTTGCTTATGCAATTAGCGGTGGATTGAGGGTAGGAGCATCCCGACAGCTATCGCGAGCAAAACTTGTGACGACTTGTCCCGCAGAGCGGGAAACAACTTACCCAATATCCGTGTTAGCTGGTGTACTTGTGTTTTATTCGAGGTCAAGAATGATCTTAATATTTTCTTTTACTTTAAGTTGGAGGTCCCGAGGCAGCTCTCCGACTTTAGAGGTAAGTCTTCTGTTGTCAATTGCTCGAATCTGATCAATCATTATATCGGAGTCACTCTTTAAGTTGGCAGTCCCCCTTTTTATATGGACTCTTAAAATGTCACTATCTGGAGCAACATTTGTTGTAATCGGACAGATCACAGATGAGGGATGATCCTTCAGGAGGTTCGTTTGAACGATTAGAACTGGTCTGATTTTGCCGGTTTCCGTCCCACGTTGTGGTTCGAGATCAGCAATCCAGATGTCAAATTGTTTAATTCTCATCCTGAAGTGTTTCAAATTCAGCTAAGACTGCAAGAGATTCTTTTTTAACCAGTTTTGATTCTCTTGAAAGCTGCTTATAAATGAGGTTTCTACGGTTAAGGCGATTATAGTAGTCAACAGCCTCATTAATATATCTATTCCTGGATTTCTTGATTTTAATAAGAATATCTTCAGTCTCGTCGAAAATGTTGTTATCTAGTTTTAATGATAATGTTTTCATGCTGTATAAGAAAAGTATATTATAAAAGTATATACTAATTCTGAATTCTCCAAATTTGTTTTCCCTATATTTTTACCCATGTCAAATCGTTAAACGTATGCCAGCTGACCAGCCCGGATTTGAATTATTTTTACACCCGATCTGCGGCTCAGCTCAACCGCTGCCTGAATTGTTGCCACCGGTGAAGATTTGAATCCTGTGCCGGTATCATTCTAAATCATAGTATAGTTTTCATCAAGGATCACTTTTTTAATAATCTCTGTTTTTTTACATAATTCCTGTTTTAGGACTGCTACTTACTATTCGCTCAATCTCCTGCTCTCATTATCATTTTTGACCACTGCAACCCAGTCCTTATCAGTCTCAGCCGGAGGACTCCCCAAAAACTGAAATCCTTTCCCCTGAATACCTGTAACACTTCCATCAACCAATTCTCCTCCACTCCGGGGATTAAACCATTTCAAGGAGAATATCTTTTCTCCCGGCAGGCTTAATCTGGCATTTTTAGTTCCGGCAGGCAGATATACAAGGTATATTTCCCCCGGTTTTTCTAAACAGAATGCACCTTTTGTACTAATAAGTGCATTTTTTGAACTCATTTCCTCAAGCGGGAACTGCTGCATGAATCGTGTTGCAATTGTGGACTGCCTCCACCAGTTTTCGCGACTGCGGAAGTCTTCACAGATAAGATCATTATGAGGATAACGATATCCAAAGTACCACTCCGCTCCTGCCCCGCCGGCCATTAATGTACCCCATAAGCATTCGTGCCGTACCGTATCATGAAGGGCATCATGAGAGTCAGGCATTACCCCTTTCCAACTGGGGCCGATTTCATCAAGATTTACCAGCCATCTTTTTCCAGACTTTTCTGATTCAGATATCCATTTTATTACACGGCTATTAACTCTTGCCGGTTCCCCTATCTGTAAACTCGGGCCGTCGAGGTTTCCGAAACCCAGCAATGGATTGAAATATAGATCCTGATGGGTATCGTCAGAATGGGTATGCAAAACCACAATGCCGGGATACGGATTGATTTGTTTTAAATAACTCATCATTGCCTTTCTCTGCTCATCAGTCTGTCCAACCGGGGTCCATTCGGCTGGTCCGTTTTCCTCCCCGCAATTCCATGTTACTGCCAGATGATGTCCAAACCTGGCTACCAGCTCGCGGAGGTACAATTTCCTCTGTACATCAGTATATCCGGCATCAAGCAGACATTGGTTTTCTGTCTCCTGTAATACAAAATGAATCATCATTCCCAGCTTGTCCATGTGGTCAAAGACAATTTCCCACTGGTCGAGTTTGCTGCAATCGAAACGGTAGCGTTCGTTATGGTCGGTGTAAGGCCATACATCTTTCCCATCGCCCAGAATATTAAGGGTAAGCATATAATTTGAATTAACACCGGCCGAATTAAGGTAATTCAACGCACCAATAATTCCTTTTCCCCTGCCGTTCTGCCAGGTTGGATCGCCAGTCTTCCAGTCGGCCACATGTGGTTCATATTTGTGCAGATCTTTTTTCGGATCGGCTTCTCCTTCACGCACCTCTGTTTTAAGGCTGAACCTTGAAGTCTGGTCAAAATCAGAGTATGCCAGGAAATTCTCAGGACTGTCGGTACCGTTTTTTATCCAGATCTCATCTGAATCCTGAAATCTGAAGTAACCTTTCCCACCGTTCACAATCCTTCCTTTTCTTCTGAAATCATTTCCGCTTTTATCGGTTTGTCCAATCTCGAAACTACCTGTCAGGCCATCACCCAAAACCGGCTCTCCCTGGTATTCCTTTTCCTTAACAACAATATCCTTCCCCTTCCTGAATGAAATTATGTAATTCCATGTACCCATGGCATCGGGTCTGAAACGGATCTTCCAGACATTACCTTTCTCTGCTGATGTTTCAGCAGCATTGCCATCGGCGGCAAAAAAACCGGGAACCGTGTAACTTTTTGTTCCATTGGTAAATGTGGCCTCCAGCCTGTAGTCGAGAAAGGGATTTTCCTTTCCCCATTCAGATGTTTCAGGACCATTGACAATAAGAGTGATTTTATGCCATTGCTTCAGTTCTCCTTCAATTATTATGGTTTGTTTGTCACTGTTCTGGCATGAGAATATCAGAAAGAGAATTGAAAGATAAATCAGGTTTTTCATTTTCGTCAGATTAATATTGGCTTCAGGTAAATATAGGAAATTTCACTTAATGCATGGTAAGCCAGATAAAACCTGAATCGAATTTCGTTGATAGATCTAATCATGCAGATATGCTTTAATAACAATCAAATGATACATTTTTTCTTTGCCGGGAGTTTAGGTAAATTAGTTAATTTTATACTTATGATAATCAACGATCATCAACATCCGGAAAACACATTTATAATCCAGATTAAAGGTCTGGTTCAGGGTATCGGTTTTCGCCCCTTCATTTATCGTCTTGCAAAAAACTATAATTTAAAAGGGTATGTCGAGAACAGAAGTGATGGAGTAGTTATTAAAATTAATTGCACGGCGTCACTATTAGAGCATTTTATAAGTTCAATCAGACACGAGGCGCCACCTGCATCAAATATTGTTTCCATTGACAGCAGATTAACTGATAATGAATATTTTGAGGATTTTCAGATTATTAAAAGCAAATCAATAATAAATAAGATAACTGATATCAGTCCCGATATAGCAGTTTGCAAAGATTGTCTGAATGATATGAAGATCCAGAAAAAGAGGATCGATTACCCGTTTATCAACTGTACAAAATGCGGACCCAGGTTCACAATTATCACAGACCTGCCCTATGACAGGGACAGAACAACCATGATCGATTTTGAAATGTGTCCTGATTGCAGGAAAGAATACCTTGACATTGAAGACAGACGCTTTCATGCCCAGCCTATTGCATGTTCTGCATGCGGACCTGAATATTCTCTGCTATCTGACAATAAAACAATTAATGACCACAATGAGATAATCATTGAACTGGTTAAACTGATTCAGAACAATAAGATTATCGCCGTTAAAGGCATGGGTGGTTTCTTTCTGGCATGCAATGCTCTGTCGGAAGAGACTGTTTCGCGCCTGAGAACATTGAAGATCAGGGAAGGAAAACCATTTGCTGTAATGTTTTCTTCAATTGGATCGATGAAAGAGTATTGCCATATTAACAAATCTGAGGAAGCCTCTCTGATAAGCTGGAAAAGACCAATTGTACTTCTTGGTCAGAAAAATAGTCTGGCTCCATCAGTATCCAACGGGCTCAATACCATTGGGGCAATGCTTCCATATATGCCGATTCATCATCTGTTTTTTGAAAAATCAGAAACCCGGGCTATTGTAATGACAAGTGGTAATATCTCCGATGAACCGATTATTATCGATAATAAGACAGCCTTTGAAAAATTAAGCACAATTGCAGATGCTGTCTTAATCTACAACCGCGATATCTGCAATAGAACTGATGATTCAGTGGTTTTTGCAGTAAACAAACAGGAGAGAATTTTGAGGCGATCGCGGGGATATGTCCCTGAGGCAATAAACTTAAGGATAAATTGTGAAGGTATTCTTGCTACCGGGGCAGAACTTGTAAATTGCTTCTGTATCGGTAAAGAAAATCAGGCTATACTGAGCCAGCATATTGGTGATCTGAAAAACTTTGAGACCTATGAATTTTACTGCCAGACTATAGAACGCTTCAAAAAGCTTTTCAATTTCAATCCTGCTGTTGTAGTGAGCGACCTCCACCCTGAATATCTCTCAACCGGATATGCTGCAGATAGCGGATTGAGGCATTTAAAAATTCAGCATCATCATGCCCATATTGCATCATGTATGGCTGAAAATAATTTAGACGAAAAAGTTATTGGTGTAAGTTTTGATGGCACGGGATATGGTGATGATAACTGTATTTGGGGTAGTGAATTCTTTGTGTGTGATTTAAAAGAGTACTCCAGAATTAGTCATTTCGATTATATACCGATGCCCGGAGGTGACAGAGCAATATATGAACCATGGCGGATGGCACTGTCATATCTGCACAGAATATTCGGACCGGAATTAAGGGATCTTGACCTTCCTTTCCTTGCTGAGATAAGCCCCTCATCTGTCGAAATGGTATGTCAGGCTATTGATAAAAAAATTAACTCTCCTCTCACTTCAGGTTCCGGACGGCTGTTCGATGCAGTGGCAGCATTGATAAATCTTGCTCC
>CALMJY010000321.1 GCA_937864815.1 uncultured Bacteroidota bacterium | reverse complement strand
AAGAAGTTACTGAGATCTCAGCATCGCAGTTAAGCTTTGATAGCAGGCTTGAAAATTTTGATAAATTTATTCAGTTGCTTACCGGAATACCACAATATGCGCCAAATGAGGCCGATCTGAAGCTTACCGGTATTACTGCAACCTATAATGATATGAAATCAAAGAATTCTGCAGTGGTTACCGCCGATTCAAAACTTACATCAGCCCGTATAGTCCGCGATGATATTTTATATAAACCGCTTACAGGTTTATACGACATAGCCTCTGATGCTAAGAACTATATTAAATCAGTCTTTGGAGCCACCAGCCCCCAATATAAGCAAGTCTCAAAGCTTGAATTTACAGCAAAGAAAACAACCTGAACAAATACTGACAATTAGTATTAGTTGCATTCCGCATTACCGCTGGTTACCCAATAAACAGCGGTTTTTTGTTGCAGTTGTCTTATTCTCCCGATTAGCATAGGGATATATAAGCCCCCCTTGGGGGGTTTGGGGGTAAAAACTATCTACATGCAAGGAAATACAAACAGACGATCAGGAAACACTAACAGATGATCAGTAAATACAAATTGATATACAAGAGAGATAAATAGATGTCCGGGAAATACAAACAGTTGTTCTGGAAAAAATATCTGCCATGTATGAAATGCAAATCTAAAGTCCGGACAAATAAACAATTAATCAGAAAATATGTATTACAGTAATGTAATTACTATATGGCATTCAGGAAATAAAAAACAGATGTCACGGAAAACAAGTTGTCATCCGGGAAATATTCTGCCGTAAACGTGAATCAATAATAGTCTTACCAATTGATCCTTTATTCTGATACTATTTTTAGTATCTTATCAGCTTATAATTTATCTTTTCTTAATAATTTATCTATTGTCTGTGCCTTATCTGAACTCCCCATTGAAGAACCGAAGTAGTATGCAAAGATCTGTGTAACAATAGCGCTTAACACTCCGAGGATATAAAAGATAATTTCTTTCTTCCCGTCTTCAACATCCTTAACCAGGATAAAAGTAAATAATGCGAAAGTCAGAATAGTTGTTCCAATTGCAAGGTAAGGAGCTATGTTTTTGGCCAGTTTTGTTGAATACTGGCTTGATGCAACATCAACCTCTCGTCTTCTTGCGCTATCCATTTCAGCGGTAATGATCCGTTGTTCATCAAGGCTCAGTTTCTTAAGGTCATTCTGAAACTGGAACTCTGCCTTTTTCATTTCCAGTTCAATCTGCATCTTTTCTTCCTTCGAGGTAGCAATTTTATCAATTGCATCTCCAACATTCTTTACAAGGCTTCCCGCCTCGCTTGAAAATATTTCTTTAAGTATTCCCATTTCTGTAATTTATTAATTTTCACCCAATGCCCTGCACACCCATCCGTAAAAGTACTTCCGGCTTACAGGTCTGTTTTTAACAATATTTATATACCTGGCAACCTTTGCCACAGTAAACAGGGCAAGGAAATGATCAGAATCAAAGTTGTTTATCTTTGAAAGCGTCTCATTACCAACAGATCCGTCTATTTTAGCACCGGCTACCATCTGTGCAAGTCTCACAGAAGTGCTGATGCCTGCATTTACGGCAAAATCAAAGATTGAGGTGGCAACTTCCTCATCCTCAATACTGGTGCCTTGTATGGGGTCCCAGTAATTTACTTTGTAAAAGTCTTTGATCTTTTCCTGGAGTTCATGATCTTTCTCCATGTTGGCAGGAAATCCCGACATCCTCTTGTAATAATCGACAAGTACCCAGCCATCCCAGGCGCTCCATATCTTTCTGGCCACACCCTTATAGGTCTCACCTCCCGGATCGTCCGCATCATTTGCATATCCGCCTTCGTTCCTGAGGACTTTTTCATAAGCCTTTAAAAAATCTCCCATAGTTTTAAGTTTTTAATTTGAATAATACACTCAGTTAAATTTATTATTAAACAACCGTCTATTCAGCTGTTAAATGACAATTCCGGTATATCCGACAACCAGTTAGTATAATCATAGACTACACTATTCTATCACTTATATTTCTTTTTTGCTGGTGTTTTGCACCATTGACCTGATCAAATTTAGTAAACAGATCAATTCAAGTCAAGCAGCAGGAATATTTTTTAATCTTTAAAACAGGGATGGAAAATAAATTTGACTTGTATTATATTTCTTGTGTAAATTTGGTTAAGTCAATGTTCTCAGGTATAATTTAAATACAGTAAAAATGACATCAATTAAAGTTTTGTCGTGGAATGTTGAGCATTTCAAGACGACGAAAGCAAAGCAGGTGGCTGATATCATCGGATCTTATAAGCCTGATGTATTTGGCATCTACGAAGTGGAAGCAAAGGAGATCTACACTTTCATGGTTAAATACTTTCCTCAGTATTCAATTTTTATTACTGAGGGTCAGCAGAAGCAGGAAATCCTAGTTGCCTGTATAAATACCATGCAGGCTATTAAATTCCAGCAAAAGAAGGAATTCCAGACAGGGAATTTAAGTCTGAGGCCGGGGGCTTTTCTCACATTTAAATATCCCGGAAAAGACTTTTACAATTTCCTGTTTCTGCATACCGATTCGGGTACTGGTCCAGTAGATTTCGGTAATAGAACAGAGATGTTCGAACATGCCTATAATCTTAAAAGGAAACTCGATTCGCATAATAACAATGTTCCTGTGAATTTTGTAATGCTGGGTGATTTAAATACAATGGGTCTTGAGTATCCCCTGCCTAAGAAATCGAACAATATTGCTAAAACCGGGGATGAGCTAACCTATCTTGATTACTATGCCTGTCTCTTATACACATCTCCGAGCCCACGAGACAGGCAGAAAT
>CALMJY010000320.1 GCA_937864815.1 uncultured Bacteroidota bacterium | reverse complement strand
AATCTTAACTTTAAAGGATACGATTTAATCTTACTTTGGACATTCAAATTCTGCTTGAATTTTAATTGCTTCTTCAATCCAGTCAACCAGATTTTCACTAATATGGTTATAAACTCCTTTTCCAGTGGACTGAGGGGGATTCTTTATTTTAACAATGTTTGAAAGCTTAATTTTCCCATCACAAAGAGTGAATGTTGAAAAGGGATCACCTCCAATTTTTGACTGATTACCATCTTGATCTTCTAAATTATGAATTCTGATACCAACGACACCTTTTCCTGAATTCCAAGCTTGTTCAATTTCATACTTTATCCATTTCCGACCAGCAGTTTCTTCACCAATTAAAACAACTAAGCAGGATTTCCATACAAGATTGCTATCGATCCATTTCTTAATTGAATCTTCACCTTTCTTCTTTACTTCCTCCCAGTCATTCTTGCTTACAACAGAATTACCCTCTATTGTACCTATGTTTCTAACTTGTTGAGTTCTCCAGAAATCATTTTTAAAATGGAAACTGAAGAAAACCCTTCTTTTAACCTTTGGTTTGTTTAATAGCAATGACATAATTATTAAATTTGATTAGTATCTAGAACAATGTGGAAAAAAGAATATTTGAAACAAATTGTAAAGAATAATGAAAAGTAAAACCAGAGTTGGAATCCCGAAAAACACTTTCAAAGTCGATGAGAACATAACATTTTTGGTAGATTCTACTTCGTTTTCGTATTTCCTTGGGTCTAACTCATACATCCTTTCATCACTTTGAAGTCTATTTTTTATTACCCACTCGTACATTTTACGATACATTTTTTCAGTTCTTAAGAAAAAAGTATCTAGGTACCAGAAACCTATAACAGGAATTAGGAGTATCAAGCATATATACATTAAATCGATTTTGTCTTTCGCTAATGCAAGAACTACTGCAATTAATGAGACGGTCCAACCTTTAATTAAAAATGAATTGTTGGCCATCCGCTTTATACATTCTTGAATAAGGTCGATCTCTTTATGAAGGATCGTTTGTCTTTCAGCTTCCATTGTTTATTTTTTTAACCAAGTTACAAAATCTATTGTATTCCCATCTGGAAATCTGACATAATATGATCCTCTATTTATATCATTTTCATATATGTAAGGATAAATCTGAAGATATTCAGAACCAGAATAGTTTACATTATCTTGAATTGGAAGGAGCGCAATATGATCAATATATTTCTGTGCATCGCCAAATCCCAATTCCCAGTTGCACCATTTTGAAGAAATTGCACCTTCTGTTGCTAAAAAGATGAATTTGTTTTTTTCTTTAATCTTAGATTTAATTTTTTTTGCAGTTACACCAGAGGTATTTTTAGGCATTCCTTCATCCAGCCAATCCACGTAAACATTGACGCCAAAACTATTTAAGAAGGCAATTGCATTTCTTAGTTCAAATGTTTCATCATGTTTGTGAGATAGAAATATTGTTACTTCACCGAGTCTTGAGCTTCTTTGTCTTGCATTTACAGACTCATTAAGCCAATTAATTGGTTTTGATTTTTCAACATTTTCTCTATAGGTGTTGAAAGTTGACTTTGATAGTATTCCCATGACAATAAGATTTAATTAGACAATAATTTTACTTTATATCGAGGAAGCACTTTTGTTGCGAAGGCGCAGACGAGAAGCAAATGTGCTTTTGAAACTTTCATTATATCTCTGAGTTTGATCTTTGCAAGCTCTTCCCGCCAAAGGGAAATACCTTTATGAGCAAATTTTAAGGCGGCGGAATGTGCTTGCAAAAGATTCTTCATATAAAAAAGAAAGATGGCATTCTTCGAAACCTGGGAGATTTCTTATTCTCCTGTCGATGTGAAAGCCAATGTCTGCAATACAATCGTGAGATAATTTTGGAGATTGAATGCCATCTTAAGTTTTAAATATACAATTAAATTCCAAATTGTTTTGAATCAACCCATTCCATTCCGAGTAAGGACCAGAAATCCAGTGCCAGATTATTAAGAACATAATCATAAGGGAGCCATCCATAACCTTTGTCACCCCATTCTTTTCCCCAGGAATTCCGGATCAGGAGGGCTCCCGTAGTTTCTTTGTTGTTATTTGTATTCTTGATCTTCTTCGCATCATCATAACCGACGGCAACTATCGCATGTCCCCATTCCGCTGATTCGCCTTCATCAGGATAAGGAATTCCGCCTTTCGTATCAGATTTGTCAAATGAAGGAAAACCCCAGAAACCAAACATAGAGGGTATTCCGGCCTCAAGGTATTTCTTAACTGAGGCCAGAACCTCAGTGTAGGGGACCTTCGAACCTTGTGGATCGTGACAAAAGTACTTCAACGCTTCATAATTCTTCGCTACTGAATAGACAAATGCATCGGGTTCAGTATCGAATTCATCTACATTATAGGGCCAATACTTTTCCTGTGGGACTCCACAAAGTACAAGTGCTCCCATTGTGCATCTTAACCATCCTCCGGCATCGCCTGTTACCTGCATAAGGTTACGTGTTGTTTTGTATAAGAATAGACGCGAAGCGTCTAAATGTTTGTCAAATGCCCGTTTCTCATAATATTCTACGATTCCTACTCCGGCCTGTGCTGTGCAGGAACCAATATTGCCCTGATTCTCGATTGGTGAACACCATTTGCGAAGATCTACTGCAGTTGCTGCTTTCGTCTTTGATTCACCTATTCCAAGTTTCTTATTGAATTCTTTGATCTCTTTCTTGTGCCGGGTATAATCCCGAAGATCAGGTCTTGGAGGTAGCCAGCCGGTTCCAACTATTTGCTTTGTCGCCGGCAACATTAATTTGCCATAAAGTGTTTCCATATTTATTCCTCTTCATTTTATTTGTTAATATTCTTATTTAGCACGAAGTATATTATTCAATTAATCTTCATTTGGCAGAGTCAGCATACCACCAAGTCTAAAAAACTTAACAGTTGCTTCAGTCCGGTTTTGAACCCGCATTTTTTCAAAGATGTGTTGCAGATGTTTCTTGATGGTGCATTCTTCACATTTAAGTTTTACAGCAACTTCTTTATTGTACAATCCGTTTGAGACTAATACCATCACCTCAAATTCTCTTTCGGAAAGAATATCTCTTATATTCATTGATTCCATGACATATTGACTTTGAATTTTACATTCTGAATGTGATTATTTAACTTCTATTTTCTTAACAGAAGTTAGGCCACCTGTCATGATAATATCATAAAACTCAGTAACAGTTGCCGGAGCAGCCGCACCGGGAATTCCTTTCAGAGTAGATAAATCTGTAATTGCCGTTGCCGTTTTTGATACCAGTGCAGTTAATGCTGCAACAGACTCTGCGATTCTGGGATCTGTTTCCATACCGAATGTAGTGATAACACCATCAGAGAGTTTAAGATCAAGCTTTTTGGAGCCAAGCCCATCCTTCATTGCAACATACTGAGGATTTTCAAGATCGGGCAGGTAAAGAATTGTTGCCTTTACAATCGTGTTATTAACGGTTTCCCTTTCAACCTGCAGGCAGGGTTTGACCGTGTAGTACTTTAAACCGGATTTCTTAGTCAATTCAGGATTTGAGTAGAACCGGACAGAAGTACAGCCGGAAAAAGCCAGGATAAAAACACCGGAGATTAATTTTAATAATGCGTTTTTCATACTACAAACTGGTTTAAATGAGACATATTTTAAAAACACACAAACTAGAATTAGCACAAAAAATGAACTTGGTCGATTCATTCCGGAAACGCAGCAAATCTTCAAAAACCATTGGGTCAAAACAGCTTTCTTCTTTTTAAACCGATCAACCCATTACAGGTTTAGCACAATAGTGGAATAAAATTAAGTAACTATTTTCTAATTGACAATGCACTTATATGATTATTTATATTCTACTTAAGTGGAATTGACTGGTATTGACCGATAACATAATTTCGTAAGCGGAATTTATGTTTCGACTCGTGAACTGTACTAAAAGCATCAAGAATACTCCTAACCGGACTATACTGACCAGTATTCCGATAAGCCGTTCCGGTAATTATTTCATTCAAACACATATTGACGAATTCCTTAGTCAAAATATGAGTGCCGGAAACAAATTCCTTATCAGAGGGAACAGACTCCAGTTCAGAGGGAACGAATTCCGGACGAGAGGGAACGAATTTCCAATGAGAGGGAACAGATTCCGGTTGAGAGGGAATGAATTTTGGGTCAGAGGGAACAAATTCCAGATTAGAGGGAACGAAATTCCTATCAGAGGGAATGAATTCCGGATCAACGGGAACCAATTCTGGAACAGCGGGACTGGAAACCAAGTCAGCGGAATTCGATTTTATTATAATCAGTACCAGCATATTAAAAAAGTGTCTCCAATTACAAACCTTAAAAATTAATGACATGAACACCGAACAAAAAATCAAGCTGAACATGCAATTGACAGTACGCAATTGTGTTACATTGAATGAAGCGGTTGCCAAGACAATCCCGAAATTCATGGAAAATTATTCAATCCTTCAAAGCACTATCAATGAAATACAGGAACTCGGTAAGCTGCAGGGCACTGACAAAACCGGGGTTGCCAGTGATAAAAACAAACTGAAAAAGACACTGATAGCCATGGCTGCAAAAAATTCACGAAAAGTTGCGGCTCTTGCGAAATTCATCAACAGTGACAAGCTTCTCAATGAGGTAAGGTATAATGAAGCACAACTTGAAAGGTTTGCTGAAACTACGCTGATTGAAAAGGCTATGACAATTTATTCGAGCGCTGAAGAGAATATCGGAAAACTGGCTGAACATGGTATTACTCCTGAGACTCAAAAGGTTTTTATAGACACGATCACTGCTCTGAATAATGTTTTAAAAACACCCAGATCAACTATAGCTGAAAGAAAGAAAGCAACAGAGAGGCTGGCTGTTTTATTTGAGTCTGCAGACAAAGCTCTTGAAATGATGGATTTTGCTGTTGGCATTGTTAAGGACGAACAACCTGATTTTGTAGCTGCATATAAGACAGCCCGTAAACTCGTTGATACAAATACCGGAAATATCTCCCTGAAAGCCAAAGCTACTGATGCTGTGACCGGAACACCGGTTAGCGGAGTCCTTTTCACATTCAGACATGAGAACATAAACATGGAGCTTGTTGCCGGTAACGGTAAAATGACAAAGAAGACTGCATCAAAAGGTAGTTTTCAAATAAGGAACATGCAATCAGGGACCTATAAAGTTCTTGTACAAAAACCGGGGTATAAAGACAAAGAGGTTTCTGTAAGCATCTCTGACGGCGAGAGGAGCGACCTCAATGTAGTGCTTGAAAAGTAAATGAAAGTAATTATTCATTTTAAAATCTGAGAAATGAAATCGAAACTATTTACACTAGACTGGCGAGATTTGATCAATGGGCTTTTTGTGGCCATCTTAACCGCACTGCTGACCGGCGTGATTGATATTCTTGGTAATGGAGCTGTATTTGACTGGGTACATATTAAACCAGTTTTGATTGCCGGACTGAGTGCTGCTTGTGCTTATCTATTGAAAAGTCTCTCGACGAATTCCCGGAATCAACTGTTTACAAAAGAACCGGGATAAAGGCGCACGACGCACGAGGCACGACGCACGGCTCATGACGCAATGGAAGAGCCAGGTTCCAGACAACAGATGCTAAGCAAGAACTTAAAATAGAAGTTTTGAAATAGTATTACTATTTGGCGGTACACCCATCATTTTCCTTTGGCACGAAGGAACTCCGGAGCGAGACCCGGAGAAATGCAGCAAACCTTCGCTAAAGCTTCGGTTTACAAAGCAAGACAGGGTGTGCCGCCTTCTCATTTAAATCAACATGCAAGAGTAATTCAGAAATTTAAATTTCATTATCACATTTATAAGTGTTCCAGTATTTCATTAAGAGTCCTTCTGGTATTGATCCATTAAGCTTTTTTATTCTTCTAAGTTCTCGACAGACACACTTTTTAACTGCTTCAGTTGCATCATCAATTTCTTTTGGCAGATACTGTTCATCATCGAGTACATCTTTATAATTGATAAAACATCTATTTACCCTTTCCGAAAATGTTACAAGTAGATCGGAAGGAAGAAGATGCACTAAATTTTGCGATTCCATCCTATTTTCATCGGTATACTGGATATCGCTTATACGACGCATAGCTGTTTGTGCTTTGTATCTATCTCTAAGATTTAGCCAAAGATCAATAGCCTGCATACCTGCTGAAATTGTTGCAGTAATTAATTCTGGTGTCATAATATTATCTTTAATTGGGGTTAGTATTTCCGTTGAGAGTTTTCCAGTTAGAATTTGATCTAAATCATTGGGATTAAAGGAAACAGCCCATTTCCACTTACCAAAACCGCCATGCTGATTAACTGCTCTGCACCATTCATCTAAATAGGCCCGTTTCGTTTTATTCTGTTCGTTATCTTGCCCTTTAGTTTCTAAAATTAAATTTTCACCTGATTTCAATTTTATGATAAAATCAGGGAAGTATCTTCTTACTACTCCCTGAAAATTGTAATAGATTACAAAATTCAAATGATCATTTTTGACAAATGATCTGACAGCTTCTGAGTTACTTATTGTCTTAGCCTCAAGGTACTCCCAATTGCTATCACAGACAACAAAATTGATATGTGAATTTTCAAATGGCTCACAAGGTTTGCTAGTCCACCAAGTTCTTACATCTGATGTTGAACGAATGGGATTTTCTCTATCAAAAACTGGAGCTAATGCTTCAGTATTTGTTGCTCGTATTTCATTCCAAATGTGTTGAATAACTTTGTTCAGATTCAACATTATTAAAATCCTTTTTCTTGTTTCATCTTGATGGAATATTGGATTCTTAATAATGATCTTTTCAGAATAAATGAATTTCTCAATAATGTTAATTAGCTGAATAAGAAATGCTTCTTTACTTTCTTTCCAATCAGGTTTCTTTTCGGAATTGTAAATTGATGCAGCGATTCGAAAAATTATTGATTGAAGTCTGAATTTATTCCCTATTTCTTTTAGGTCAATTTCAGAAAGTGCGGCAGTATTAGGTTTACCAGCAATAATTGCAGCCAATTCTGCTTCAGTAATTGAATCATAAGGATCAAGCAATAACGGTTTTACTGATTCTATGTCTAATGTTAGCAGTGATTTAAAAACATAGTCTATACGGATGACATTTGGAAATGAAATTTCATGTTCAATTTTTTCTTTAACAAGAGTAATTTGTGTTTTGGGCAATGGCGGTGGTGGTGGCGGACCATCTGTTCCACCCTCATGAGGTAAGAATGTAAATGGCACTCCAAAGATATTTACATATTCCGGTTCAAATAGTCCATCAGTACCTACGTCATAAGAAGTTCTACGTAAACCGCGGCCAACAACTTGTTCACATAATAATTGGCTGCTAAATGCCCTTAAACCCATTATATGTGTTACTGTTTTAGCATCCCAGCCCTCACTAAGCATCCCAACTGAGATTACATTTTGGATTTGCTCTCCAGGTTCTCCAAGTTTACCTACTGTGTCTACTGTTTTTCGTAATAATTCAGCCTGCTGCTTTTTTGTAAGTTTTTTTTCTTTTGGTGCACTTTCGGTTTCTTCTTCTGATTCATCAGTTATTGCTTCTACAATTTCAATTTCATCTGTCTCAGCTTCCGCTTTTTGCAAAATACTACTGTCTATTTGTAATGTTTTTTCTGGGACACATAAATCTCCCAAGCCTGCTACTGAAAGAAGAAAACTATCTTTATCGAAGGAAAATTTAATTCTTGATGACGTAAAAGTAGTATTAGCTACAGTTATCATAACAGGAGGAACTTTAAATCCAACTTTCTCCCAATTGTCTTTAGTAGCTTTCCAATCCTTACCTAAAA
>CALMJY010000319.1 GCA_937864815.1 uncultured Bacteroidota bacterium | reverse complement strand
TCAAAAAGTGCAATATTATCAATATCTGCGCTTTTCTTTACAGGTATCTGGGTTATTTCAGGCTCTGTTCTTTTAAATCTCCTGACTTTAATTCTTGTATCCGGAACGATATGGTATGTGGCTGGCAATAACAGGGTAGTATTAAATACAATCATGACTTGTATTGCAGTTGTTCTGATTGGTTATTCTGCTAATGCAATCATTGTTATCAGATCATCGGTCAATACTCCGCTTAATGAAAATAATCCTTCGAATCCATTTAATCTTTTGTATTTTCTTAACAGGGAGCAATATGGTGAACGACCTCTGTTCAGGGGTGCATACTATAATGCCCCGGTTACGGATTATATCGACGGAAAACCGAAATATGCCCTTGAAGAAGGGAAATATATTATTACCGGCAGAAATCTGGAGCGTGTTCATGATCCGCGTTTCATTACACTCTTCCCGAGAATGTGGAGCGAACAGAGCGATCACAGACAGATTTACGAGGAATGGGGTGAGGTTAAAGGTACACCTCTTCAGGTTACAGATCCATCCGGAGAAAAGAAAATAATCAAGAAGCCGACATTTATTGAGAACATGAGGTTTATGTTATCATATCAATTCGGGTATATGTATTTCAGATATTTCATGTGGAATTTTTCCGGCAGACAGAATGATACGCAGGGTAGCGGAGGTGCTCTTAACGGAAACTGGATAACAGGCTTTAAGTTTTTAGATGAGCCAAGAACCGGAACTGATGATATGCCTGCAGATATGAAGAACGATGCCTCCAGAAACAGGTATTTTCTTCTTCCTTTTCTTCTGGGACTGGCTGGTATTTTTTACCAGTTAAACCGCGATAACAGGAACTGGGGTATAGTACTTCTTTTGTTCATAATGACAGGTCTGGCTATTGTGTTCTATCTTAACCAGTACCCGAATCAGCCAAGGGAAAGGGATTATGCATATGTTGGCTCATTCTATTTTTATGCAGTATGGATTGGTCTGGGTGTTCTGGGATTATTTGAGGTTGCCTCCAGAATTGCAGGCGAAAAAATAGCAGCAATCTCTTCAGGACTTATCTGCATAATTGCGGTTCCTGTAGTTATGGCTTCTGAAAACTGGGATGATCATGACAGATCAGGCAGATATCTTGCACGTGACGTTGCATTTAACTACCTGAATTCATGCGCTCCGGATGCAATACTTTTTACCAATGGTGATAATGATACTTTTCCTCTGTGGTATGCCCAGGAGGTTGAGGGAATGAGAACAGATGTCAGGGTATGTAACCTTATGCTTCTTAATACCGACTGGTATATCACCCAGATGAAACATAAAACATATCTTTCAGATCCTCTTCCGGTTACATTACCTCAGAAGAAATATTACGACGGGATAAATAATCAGGTATTCATTGTAGAGAAGACAAAGGACCCTGTTGATATCTCTACTGTAATTGACTGGGTGAAAAGTGACAACAAAGGTACAAAAGTCCAGGTATCCTCAACCGAAATTCTTGATATCATCCCCACCAGAACGATAAGGATACCGGTTGACAAGGATAAAGTAATTGCTTCGGGAACAGTAAAAAAGGAAGATGCTGACAAAATAGTTCCCTATATTGATATTAAATTAAAAGGCAATTCAATTCTGAAGAGTCAGCTGATAGTACTCGATATCCTTGCCCACAACAACTGGGAGCGGCCGGTTTATTTTGTAACCGGATATCATAATGATGCTTTCGGACTTGAGGAATATTTCCAGCTTGAAGGACTGGCATACAGGCTTGTTCCGATAAAATCTATGAACAAAAGCTGGATTGAGTACGGCAGGGTAGATCCTGACATACTCAACGAAAATATGATGGACAAATTTGTCTGGGGCGGAGCTAATACTCCCGGAGTGAATATTGATTATAACCATAAGCGTACAATTATTGTTGTCAAGGCAAGAATGAATTATGCACGACTTGCAAAAGCCCTGGTTGAGGAAGGCAAAAATGAAAAAGCCGTTGCAGCTCTGGACAAATGTATGGAGGTATTGCCTCTTGAAAAGGTCCCGTATGATCCATATGTAGCTGACATGATAGATGCTTATTTTGCTGCCGGTGACACAACTAAAGCTGTTGATATGACAATGTCATTCAAAGACTATTACTTTGAAAGACTTCAGTATTTCCTGAAACAGAAACCCTACATAATAAATTCTGCTGAATATGAAATACAGACTGCCATACAGTATACCTCAAGAGTAGCAAATTCGTGCGAAAAGTATGGCAAAACAGAATTGTCCAAAGAGATAAATGACAGGCTTGAGTTGTATTATGCTGACTACATGGCCAGGCTTCAACCGTCAGCACGGTTAAACCAGTAGTCTAATATCCAATAGTTTCAGGTACTGCCTGGATAAGATATTTTTCAAGCAGAAACAAAAGCTTTTCACAATAGATTGGCTTAAGCACATATTCATTGCAGCCAGCAATAAATGCTTCTGTTTTAGCCTGTTCTGAAGAATAGGCTGTAAGCATTATTACAGGGGTTTTCTTATTTGATTTGCGGTAAATTCTGGTACAATCGATTCCGTTAATAAAGGGGATAAGGAAATCCATAAATATGAAATCAATCCTGCAGTCATCCTGTTTTATATATTCGATAAACTCTAACCCGGAACGAAGTATAATTAAAACGGCACCACTATTTTTAAGCAGGGTTTCATAATATTTTATTGAGGGAATATCATCTTCAACTATTACAACATTTTTGCCTGACAAATCTAAGTGACTGGTATTCAATTCCATTAGGTGGTTTGTTAAATCTGGATTAAATTTACTACAACTGAAAGCATGCAGTAGGGCAAAAACTGTCAATTATTAACATTTTATCAACACGGAACGATTCCAGGCAACTTCAGATATTTGGTTTACTGGATAAAATTGTGCAAATTCGTACTAATAAACTGATAATAATATGGCTTATAGATCCATTTTCCATCGAAAAATCTTCCTGTTAATTGGAATGATTTTGTTAGTCATTAATTCTTATGGTCAGGTGGGATTTGATAATCCAACACGCGCACTTTATATTTTCGATCTGGCAAAGTATGTGGATTATGGTCCGGGTTTTGCAGATTCCTCAAATTTTAAAATAGGTGTCCTGCTTGGAGATTATGACCTGATTAACGAAATGGGCAATCTTGCTAAAACAAGAAACAGAATACAGGACAAGCCTGTGAGTGTCGCAGGATTCAGGAATCTGGAAAGTGTAACACATTGTCAGGTTCTTTATGTTAATAAGAATGCAGGTTTCAATCTCGATAAAATCAAAAGGATGATTGAAGGAAAGCAGACAATGCTTATTACTGAAGGATATGAGTTCAGGGAATCGATGATGAATTTTATTGTCGTTGAAGGGAAACCGAGGTTTGATATTAATGATGAATATATCCGAAAAGAGAAAATGACAGTCCCGGAAACTCTTTTATTCACTGCAATTAAAACTAAAGAGGACTGGCAGAATCTGTTTGATATTGCCAGTAAGGAAATTGAAGTGCAAAAGGAAACAATAAGGCAACAACTTGAAACTATAGATATTCAGAAGCAGGAAATACTTAAGCAAAGGGCACTTCTCGACAGTCTTGATAAACAAATATTTGAAAAGGAAAAAACCCTGAATGAAAAACAAAAAGTACTTGACCGGCAGTTTGTCCAGATAAGTAAACAGCAGAAAGAAATAACAGGACAGAAGAATACAATAATTCTTCAGCAGAAGGAAGTTCAGATACAGCAGGATACTCTTGCAAATCAAAAGCAAAAAATAGCGGTTCAGATAGCAATGATTGATGAACAGCTGAAAAAGATTTCAGATCAGGAAAGCAAAATCAAGGTACAGCTTGAAACCCTCGAAAAGCAGAAACTGGTTCTCTATTTTGTGATCTTCGCACTTGTTCTTGTAAGTTTCCTTGGGTATTATATTTACAGGGGCTACAGGATAAAGAAAGAGGCCAATATCAAGCTTGAAGAAAAAAACAGGACCATATCACTTCAGAAGGATGAGATCGAAAAGCAGAGAGACCTTGCGGCAGCTCAGCGTGATCAGATTGCTTACCAGAAAAAGCATATTACTGACAGTATTATGTATGCCAAGCGGATTCAGACTGCATTGATCCCTTCCCTTGAGCTTTTCAGTGACAAACTTGAACATTTTGTTTTGTATAAACCACTGGCAATTGTAAGTGGTGACTTCTACTGGGTTTCTTCACAGGGAAGTCTGCAGATAATAATTGCAGCCGACTGCACCGGACATGGTGTACCAGGCGCGTTTATGAGCATGCTGGGCGTAACAATGCTTAATGAGATTGTAACCAACAGGCAGATTGTAATGCCTGATCAGATAATTGAAGAATTAAGGAACGGTATTATAAAGGCTCTTAGCCAGGTTGCAGATGAAGACAGTGTGAAGGATGGAATGGACATAGCAATATGCGTTGTTGATTTCGATAAGAATCTGCTCTATTACTCCGGAGCCAATAATCCTCTTTATCTTGTCCGGAACAGGGAACTTATTCATTACAGGGCCGATAAGATGCCGGTTGCAATTCATTATAAGATGGTACCTTTTACTCTCCATACCATTGAGCTGCAGAAGGGTGACGCTTTCTATATTTTCTCTGATGGTTATTCTGACCAGTTCGGAGGGCCGAAGCAAAAGAAATTCATGACCGCACAGCTTAAAGAAACAATCGTGGCAATGGTACATGAACCAATGCTTAAGCAGGGTGAAAGGTTAAATGAAATATTTGAAGAGTGGCGTGGTGACAGCCCTCAGGTAGATGACGTTACACTAATAGGAGTAAGATACTAGCGGCACTCAACTTTTGTAACCAGAGAACCAACTTTAATATCCGGTTTAGCTTTCTGAGTAAGTAAATCAGTACCGCAATATTCAGTTTCAGTACCTGTATTTATTGCAACACCATTTTCATAAGTTACGGTTTTGCAGAATCCGCAGCTGTCTTCGCAGGAAGTTGCTGCCCAGCCAATAAATAACAGTCCGGCTCCAAATAAAATCTTTCTTTTCATATCTTTCTTTTTACGCTGTAAAGATATTAAAACTCTCCATTCTAAAATATTTTTATATATAAAAGGTTCAAATTCAAAAAAAAATAAGTGACTTATGCATCAAATTGCAAAATGCAGAGTCATTTAGTCAGGAATGAAAATAATTATAAATTGCATAAAATTAAATTGTCATGGAAGATTCAAAGATGAAAAAACATGTAACCGTGGTTGGAGCTATACACATTGGCTTCGGACTTCTTGGTCTGGTATTAGCGGTTGGAGCTTTCTTTGTGCTGAATTTAGCAAGAGGTTTTGTAGCTGGGGAAGAAGTGCCGAATTATATACTTAAATTCTTGTCTCTAAGTGTCCCGCTTCTAATAGGATTCATGTCTACACTTGGCCTTGTTGGTGGGATTGGTTTACTGGGATATTATTCCTGGGCAAGGTATCTTATTATAATTGTTGCGGCACTTGGCTGTCTCAATATACCTATCGGTACCCTGAAGGGTGTGTACTCACTCTGGGTCCTTCTGCAGGATGAAACAATTAAGCTTTTTGAGAATAAACAGGGAGTGACACAATAAGTCTGAAATACCTTACCCGGTAGGTTTATAACCTGCCCGGAGAGTGACATAAAATTAATAAGGGGCTGTCTATAAGGCCCCTTTCTGTTTAATTCCACCCCTTAATCCCCCAAGGGGGACTTGAAGAAAATTCGTGAATGTTAAAGCCCCCCTTGAGGGGTTGGGGGTAAAATCGGACTTATGAGATGAGGCCTTTTTTATATTTTGTAGCTGTTATCATATTACAATTTGTAATTTAGACTTCTAAAGTACCCCAGGTATGAAATCTAAATCGTGGTTAATTTCAGTTCTGATATTCTTTGCTGCTTTAAGTTCATCAGGACAACAGGTCCAAACTATTGTTCAGACAGGTCATTATTCAGATGTTACTGCCGTTTGTTACAGCTCGGATGGCAGATTTATAGCTACCGGAAGTGAGGATAAAACAGTAAAACTCTGGAGAAGGTCCGATGGAAGGGAAATCAGGTCCTATAATGGAAATTCTTCAGGTATCAGAAGTGTGAGTATTAATTCTTCGATGAGTTTAATTCTTGCGGTTGGTGATAACGGAATTGTAACAATATGGAATTTGAATACCGGAGAGATAATGCAGCAGTTTAAACATGAGACTGATAAATTTACATGTGCCTGTTTCAATCCTCAGGGAACAAGAATTGCCACAGGAAGCTACAAGTCATTTATAAGTGTCTGGGAAATAAACACAGGTAATAAGATATTGGATCTGAAGGCAGTTCCTGCTGAACATGAATATGCCAGAGGATTTGAATATCCTGAAGCAGGTTCGGTTTCCTGGAGCAGTGACGGGAAATACATTGTTGCCGGAGTTGCCGATTATACTGCAATTATCTGGGACGCAGTATCGGGTAAAGAACTGCGAAAATATAAAAATGCCCGATCTACCTGTACTTCATGTGTATGTGAGGCAATAATAACCTCTGATAATAAATATGTTATAAATACAAGTGATGATTCCCTGAAGGTTTTTGAAATGGAAAGCGGTAACCTGGCCAGAGCTTTTGCCGGCCAGGGAGGATCACCTGAGGGACTAACGATAAGTAGCGACGGTAAGTATGTCGGAGCAATCGAGTACGGGGTGGCAGAAATATGGAACCTTGCTTCAGGAAAACTCCTTACAAAATCAGGAGACTATTCTGAGCGCAAAGTTGTTTCACTGGCACTGAGTCCCGACGGTAAAGAGTTTACGTCAGGTAATGAGAAGAGAACTGCCGATCTGATTTTAACAGCAACAGGAAAAACTACAATGGTCCTGAAAGGATATCTGAACCAGGTAAATGAAAGGATCCTCAATGATCCTTACATGTACTGGGCAGGGATGGTAAATGAAGCAAAACTCAGTCCTGATGGTAAGCTTATTGCAGTCGGAAGGACCGGAAATAATGCAAAGCTTATTGATTTCAGAACAGGTAAGGTATTCAGAACTCTGAGAGGCCATAGCTCAATGGTGATAAGCCTTTGCTTCAGCAGCAACGGTAAATACCTGGCAACCGGAGGTCTTGACGGAAAAACAATAGTATGGGATGTGGAATCAGGTACAGCAGTCAGGACATTTTCATTCCCTGATGAGAAAGAAGCGATATATTCTGTCGATTTCAGCGCTGATAATAAAATGCTTGCCTCAGCAATCTGGGGAGGTTATGTGGTAATCTGGGACCTTGAAACAGGCAAAAGGCTCAGAGCCATTTCTCCTCATGACAGATTGGGATGTTACCAGGTTAAGTTTACTCCGAACGGGGTGTATTTTGTATCGGCCGGACTTGATAAAAAACTTAAGCTCATCGAAATAGATACAGGTGAGGAGGTAAGGTCCTTTATCGGTCATGCAAATGAGACCCTGATAAATTCAATAAACTTTAACGCTGCAGGAGATAAGTTCATAACATCTTCATGGGATGGAACAGTAAGGGTTTGGGATTTTCTCTCCGGACTTCAGTTGCTGAAGATCAGGGCTCATGACGGAGGTGTGTATTGTGCCAGGTTCGATCCGACTGAAAAATATATTATCAGCGGGGGCGATGATTTTATTATCAGGATCTGGGATGCGAAAACAGGATTACCGGTTACTGAATTTAAGGGTCATAACGGAGGTGTGGGAGACATCAATATAACATCCGATCTGAAATATCTGATTTCCGGAAGCCGTGATGGTTCTGTCAGAATCTGGAACCGGGAGAAAGGAAAGGAGATAGTATCAATTACTTTTATAAATGAGGACGATTGGTTTATCAGAAATCCCGAGGGCTATTTTGATGCATCAGAAGGTGCTTTCAGCTCCATTTCATTTGTCAGGGGAACAGAGTTATATTCAATTAACCAGTTTTTCAATGAATTTTACAGACCCGGCCTATTTACTGAACTAATGGGTTCCGAATCAGCTGTATACCGGCAAAATCTGAACCAGGCAATTGAAAAATTTCCTCCGCCTGCAGTTGATTTTGTACTTCCTGAAAACGGATCAGTTACTGAAAATCCGATTGTGTCTTTTATGGTAAGTGTGACAAATAATGGCGGCGGGGTAAAGGAATTAAGGGTCCTTCAAAACGGAAAGAGCCAGGAAATCGATTATACCGATCTGAAAAGGATGAATAAAGCCGGACAAAATGCCATGAAAACCTTTGAGCTGAACCTTGTCCCGGGGGAGAATGAAATTGTTGTTTCTGCGTTCAGTAACGGAGATATTGAATCAGCTCCTGCTAAAATCAATCTGAGATACACAGGGCTTCAGAAAACGGCTGATTGCTATATACTGAGTATCGGGATAAACAAATATGAAAATGAGAATATGAACCTCACCTATGCCAGGGGTGATGCCGAAGCTTTTTCCGATTCCGTTTCTGCCGGCAGCAGGAAAATGTTCAGAAATGTCTACACCTCGACATTGCTTGATAAGGATGCTTCCAAATCTTCAATTCTGAGAGAACTTGATAAAATAAAGGGCACTATTCGAAAAGAGGATGTATTTATTTTTTTCTACGCAGGCCATGGAAGTGTGGTGGACAATGGATTCTATTTTATAACTCCTGAAGTTACCGGCTTGTATCAGAAGGAAAAACTTAAGGATGCCCTGTATGTTGTTGAGTTGCAGGAGAAGCTTAAACAGCTGCCTGCCCTGAAGCAGGTGGTATTTGTGGATGCATGTCATTCAGGCAGCTCTGTTGAGATGTTAGCCATGAGAGGAGGAGCTGAAGAAAAGGCTCTTGCCCAGTTATCCAGGAGTTCAGGTATTCATGTAATGGCCTCATCTGAAAGCCAGCAGCAGTCAGCAGAGGTAAAGAGCCTTAAACATGGCGTCTTCACATATGTTCTTTTACAGGCTCTCAGTGGGAAAGCTGACGGGGCGCCTGCTGATTCAAAAATTACCGTTTATGAGATCAAATCGTACATTGACGATCAGGTTCCGGAACTTTCATATAAATTAATAAGGCACCGGCAGTTTCCCAGTACGTTTTCAATTGGCCATGATTTCCCGCTTGTTATGTAAAATTTCATATTAAGTTGCTTCCAAATCTCTTTTCATTATATTTTTGCCACAACATTAAAACCTGAACCAATGGCTGAAGACAATAAGATAATTTTCTCTATGTATAAGGTGGGAAAAACATTTCCCCCTCACAGACAGGTCCTTAAAGATATATCACTCTCATTTTTTCTTGGAGCAAAGATTGGAATTATAGGTCTTAACGGATCGGGTAAATCAACCCTGCTGAAAATAATTGCCGGACTGGAAAAGGAGTACCAGGGTGATGTAACTTTCCTACCAGGTTATACTGTAGGACATCTTTCACAGGACCCTTTGCTGGATGAGAGCCGTACCGTACGGGAAATCGTTGAAGAAGGGGTTAAGGAGATCATGGAGATAATCCAGGAGTATGAAAAGATAAATAACAGTTTCGGAGAACCTGAGGTATATGAAAATCCTGATAAAATGCAACAGCTTATGGACCGTCAGGCTGTACTTCAGGAAAAGATAGATTATAACGACGGATGGAATATCGAACATAAGCTCGACCGCGCAATGGATGCTCTCAGGTGTCCTGAAGGTAATGTCAGGGTGAACGTTTTATCAGGAGGGGAAAGGAGAAGGGTTGCACTTTGCCGCCTTCTTCTGAAACAGCCTGATGTTTTGCTCCTTGATGAACCTACCAACCACCTGGATGCTGAATCAGTTCAGTGGCTTGAAACCACCCTGAAGCAGTATCACGGTACTGTTATTTGTATAACACACGACAGGTATTTCCTTGATAATGTGGCCGGATGGATCCTTGAGCTTGACAGGGGAGAAGGCATCCCATGGAAAGGAAACTATTCTTCATGGCTTGAGCAAAAAGCAAAAAGGCTTGAGATAGAGGAGAAGGGTAATGTAAAAAGAAGAAAAATACTTGAAAGAGAGCTTGAATGGGTAAGAATGTCTCCCAAAGCACGTCATGCAAAATCGAAAGCAAGACTAGGTGCATACGAAAATCTACTCAATCAGGATGTAAAACAGAAGGAAGAAAAGCTGGAGATATTTATTCCGAACGGACCCAGACTTGGCGATAAGGTTATAGAGGCAAAATCTGTAACAAAGGCATTTGATGACAGGGTTCTTTTTGAGAACCTTGATTTCAGCCTGCCGCCTAACGGTATTGTTGGGGTTATTGGTCCCAATGGTGCGGGAAAGACAACCCTGTTCAGGATGATCATGGAACAGGAAAAAGCAACAAAAGGGACTTTCAGTACGGGTGAAACAGTGGTTCTGGGTTATGTTGACCAGGCGCATGCTGCCATTGACCCTGCTAAAACAGTATATGAAGTAATTTCAGGGGGGCAGCAGGATGTTATGGTAGGAAACAGGCTGATAAATGCCAGGGCATATGTTTCGCGTTTTAACTTCACGGGAGCTGACCAGGAGAAAAAGTGCGGAATACTGTCGGGCGGGGAGAGAAACAGGCTGCATCTCGCTCTTACGCTTAAATCAGGGGCAAATGTTCTGCTCCTTGATGAACCTACAAACGATATTGATGTAAATACCCTCCGTGCACTTGAAGAGGGTCTTGAAAATTTTGCCGGCTGTGCCGTTATCATTTCTCACGACCGCTGGTTCCTCGACAGGGTAACCACGCATATGCTCGCTTTCGAAGGCGATTCAAA
>CALMJY010000318.1 GCA_937864815.1 uncultured Bacteroidota bacterium | reverse complement strand
ACGATATTTCTGCCTGTCTCGTGGGCTCGGAGATGTGTATAAGAGACAGGTCCTGTACTGAGCATGACCTCCATATTATCCTTGTAACAGGGAGCACCTCCTCCGGTAGCCACCACTGTATTTGAACCGGTAGTTATTGATCTGAGGATTTCTGCTTCGATATTCCTGAAATGCTCTTCTCCGGATTTTGAAAAGATCTCAGGAATCTTCATTCCGGTATGTTCTTCAATTTTTCTATCGAGATCAATAAATGACCAGCCGAGCAGGGAAGCCAGTTTCTGCCCTGCGGTTGTTTTTCCGCTTCCCATAAACCCGATTATATACAGGATGTGGTATTGTGACATTACAGCTCAAGCTTCATCTGGGCAGGGTCGTTATGTACTCCGGTGTGTGAAGGAGCATCTTCATCCTTCTCTCCGGAAGGGGGTACTGACTCCTTTTTGACAACTGGTTCAATCTCCTGGATATTGTCAACCATGTAGCTGGTAAGCCTCTTCCCCTTGGCTTTAAAGCTTTTTACTCCAATGAATTCAGCTACTTCAATAATTTCATTGTCACGTGTCTTATGCTTACCCCCGAACTGGATCTCAAATCTCGGATATTCAACCTCTGTGATACTGATAAGTTTCGATTCCGGATCCTCATTTATAAAACACTGAGGCCTTTCCGATTCTTCGATCATGAATCGCTTGAGATAATAGAACTTCTGTTCTGCATCCCAGTAAACAGCAGAATAGACTTTCCCCGGCTTGTATTTTTCAATAAGGAGAATATTGTCTTCAAAATGATTTGACAGGTCAAAACCGGTAATTCTGAAAAATCCGTTTTTAGTTATTACCTGTATCTTGTCATCCGCGCTGAACTCACCAAGGAATAAACCCCTGCCGTCTACATTAAGCCTGAAAACAGCATCATCAAACCAGATTTTTCGACCTCCAAGAGTTGAAAGTCCCTTTTCCTTGAGTGCAATCTTGAGGATTGCATTTTTGGTAAGGATATTACCCATTGAGGATTTTCCCTTTATGTTCAGCTGACCGAAATCAAATTCAAAAACAAGCTTTTTAAGTCTGGCTTTTGGTTTATGCTGAACCCTTATAACCTCAGCCTCACCATTTGGATTTACACTCAGATAAACAATTTTAGAACCGGCTGTACCCCTTGTAAGATTATACTCCTTATCGCGTGTCAGACCAGATATGGCACACCTTTTGGCAAGCAACGGACCATCCTTACCGTCCTGATAAACAATATTATAGATTGTCCTTTCATCATTTTTCAGAAATACCTGGGCATAAAGGATATCACTCCCGACAAAGACTTTTTCTGCAACTTTTGTGATCAGATAAACACCATCCTTCCGAATAACGATAACATCATCAATATCCGAGCAGTCGCAAATAAATTCGTCCTTCTTCAATCCTGTACCGATAAAGCCTTCCTTGTAGTTGATATAAAGCTTGGCATTATTAGCAACGACCTTTGTAGCTTCAATAGTATCAAAGCTCCTGATCTCGGTCCTTCTTTCCCTTCCCTTGCCATATTTCTTCTTTATCTGTTTGAAATAGTTTATTGCAAAGGGCACTATGTTTTTAAGGTGATTCTTCACCTCATCAAGTTCTGCTTCAAGACCTTTTATATGCTCATCAGCTTTCTTTTTATCATATTTTGATATCCGCTTGATCTTTATCTCGGTAAGCTGAATAATGTCCTCACGTGTCACTTCCCTGAGAAGCAGCTTCTTATATGGTTTCAATCCCTTGTCAATAGCTGTGATAACACCTTCCCAGGTATCAACCTCTTCAATGTCGCGGTAGATTCTCTTCTCAATAAATATTTTCTCAAGCGACGACATGTGCCATTCTTCCTGAAGCTCCGACATCCTGATTTCCAGTTCACGCTTAAGGAGTTCAACAGTCTTATCGGCAGAATGCTTTAGTATTGTACTTACCCCCATGAATGAGGGCTTGTCGTCAACAATCACACAGGTATTGGGCGATATGGAATATTCACAATCGGTAAGTGCATAAAGAGCGTCGATTGTTTTATCAGGAGAGACTCCTGGTACAAGATGAACAACAATTTCTACATCAGAGGAGGTATTGTCATCGATCTTTTTGATCTTGATCTTTCCTTTCTCATTCGCCTTTATGATCGAATCTATAAGTGTACTGGTAGTTTTCCCGAAAGGTATCTCGGTGATAACCAAGGCTTTTTTGTCAATCTTCTCAATCTTTGCCCTGACTTTTATTACTCCTCCCCTTTGCCCGTCATTATACTTCGATACATCAATCATTCCACCTGTGGGAAAATCAGGATAGATAACAAAATCCTTTCCCTGCAGGTAATCAATTGAAGCATCAATAAGCTCGTTGAAGTTATGTGGCAGTATTTTTGATGCCAGACCCACAGCGATTCCTTCACCTCCCTGGGCCAGGAGCAGCGGGAATTTAACAGGCAGAGTGACAGGTTCCTTGTTACGGCCGTCATATGACAGCTTCCATTCTGTCGTTTTATGATTAAAAACAACTTCCAGGGCAAATTTCGAAAGCCTGGCTTCAATATATCTCGGGGCAGCAGCTCCGTCACCGGTCAGAAGATTTCCCCAGTTCCCCTGCGCATCTACCAGAAGGTCTTTCTGACCTAGCTGAACGAGAGCATCTCCTATTGAAGCATCTCCGTGCGGGTGAAACTGCATTGTATGCCCTATAATGTTGGCTACCTTGTTATAACGGCCGTCATCCATCCGTTTCATCGAATGCAGGATGCGTCTCTGAACCGGTTTAAGGCCGTCATTGAGATGAGGGACTGCTCTTTCAAGAATTACATATGATGCATAGTCGAGGAACCAGTCCTTGTACATCCCTGATAAAGCAGTAACGGAATGTAGTGCGACCGGTCCTTCAGGTACCTTTTCGCCCTCACTGATATTGTCCAGTTCCAGATCCTTTTCGTCCATATTACGTAACTGCAATCGGGTGTTCTACAGCTGGAATTCCTCCTCCAGCTTATCTTCCTCAATCTTGAGGTTATCTATTATAAAATCCTGTCTTTCAGGAGTATTCTTGCCCATATAGAATTCCAGATACCCGTTAACAGCATCATTCTTTTTCATACGCACAGGCTCCAGCCTCATATCCTTGCCAATGAAATGCTTAAACTCATCAGGTGATATTTCACCCAGTCCCTTAAACCTGGTAATTTCAGGATTAGGTCCGAGCAATTTGATTGCCTTCGCCTTTTCCTCAGGAGTGTAACAGTACTTTGTATCTTTCTTGTTCCTCACACGGAAAAGGGGTGTCTGGAGAATATAAACATGACCTTTCCTTACCAGATCAGGGAAAAACTGAAGAAAGAAGGTAAGGAGTAGCAGTCGTATATGCATTCCGTCAACATCAGCATCGGTGGCAATCACAACATTGTTATACCTGAGATTTTCAATCCCGTCTTCAATATTCAGGGCTGCCTGTAACAGGTTGAATTCCTCATTTTCATAGACAATCTTTTTTGTAAGTCCGAATGAGTTCAGGGGTTTCCCCCTCAGACTGAAAACAGCCTGTGTTTCTACATTTCTCGATTTTGTTATTGAACCGCTTGCAGAGTCACCCTCTGTTATAAAAATCGTAGAGTCGAGCTTATCCGCATCATTTGAATTATAATGGGTTCTGCAATCGCGTAGCTTTTTATTGTGAAGGC
>CALMJY010000317.1 GCA_937864815.1 uncultured Bacteroidota bacterium | reverse complement strand
GGCAAACCTGATTCAGTGAAATCATTTTCCCGTAAAAAGTTAATAGACTTCATTGCGCGCAATTACTGCCCTGAGCAGATTGTGTTTTGTTCCGTAGGGAATATCCCGGGTGATAAAATCCTTAAATCATTCAAGCATCATTTCGGGCAGATTAAACCCGGCAAAAAAGAAAATCATAAATCCCCGGTCTGGAACTATAATCCGTCGGATATCACCAGACAAAAAGATACATATCAGAATCACTGCATAATCGGGAACCAGGCATTCAGTATCAGAGATGACAAAAGACTTGGAATGTTCCTTCTGAATAATATCCTGGGTGGCCAGGGTCTTAACTCAAGGCTCAACCTCGCATTGCGTGAGAAGAACGGACTTGCTTATTCAGTTGAATCAAATTATACTCCCTATTCTGATTCAGGATCATTATCAATATACTTTGGAACCGACAAGCAATATCTTGAAAAGAGTATTTCAATAGTTACCAGGGAGCTGAATAAACTTTGCTCCGAAAAACTTGGGATAATTCAGCTCAGCAAGGCTAAAAGGCAGATCAAAGGATATCTGGCCAGAGGTTATGAAAATCATGAAAATCTGATGCTTAGCCTCGGAAAAAGCCTTCTTACATTCGATAAAATCGAAACTATCAGCGAGACTTATTCAAAAATAGACGCTATCACATCTTCCCAACTGATTGATATTGCGAATGAAGTCTTTGACAATGATGGACTTTCCACTCTGATTTATAAATAGGAATGAACCGGAAGCTTGAACAATATATCAGTGATCATTCAACAGCTGAAGATCCGGTTCTGAAGGATCTTTTCAGACAGACACATATAAGATTTGTAAATCCCAATATGTCCACAGGACATATTCAGGGGAAATTCCTTGAAATGATCTCAAAGATGATCAATCCACATAATATACTTGAAATCGGAACCTATACCGGTTATTCTGCAATCTGCCTGGCCAGAGGGCTGAGAAAGGGAGGAAGACTTTTTACAATAGAAATTAATGACGAGCTGAGTGAATTTGCACATTCATATTTTATTAAAGCCGGAGTTGATGCCCTGATAACCCAGATTACAGGCAATGCAATTGAAGTTGTATCCGGTTTAAATATAAAATTTGACCTTGTTTTTATAGATGGTGACAAACGGGAGTATTGTGATTATTACAGGGTAGTTAAAAAGAAGGTGAAGAAGGGAGGCTTTATCCTGGCTGATAACGTTCTCTGGGGAGATAAGGTCCTTGAAAAAGAGACTAAAGATCAGCAGTCGGTTGGAATACTGCAGTTTAATGAAATGCTTATGAAAGAGAAAGATATTGAACATGTCATCCTGCCTTTACGCGACGGTCTGAGCCTGATCAGAAAGCTTTGAACTTCTGCCCGGTGCCTGTTGCCTGTCGCCCGCAGCCTTGATTCTTGGTACACTTTTTGAACTGAAACTTAAAAAACAAGCCATGAAAAAATTGATATTGCTTTTCCTGTTTCTGGGAATAATTATACCTATCAGTTCGCAGGTTTCGGATGAAGATAAGCTTCTGGAATTAGAAAAATCCGGCAGTTCACAGCAGGAGGTCATTACAGCAACTCTGACTTCATCAAGCAGACTATTTAAAAATCATGATGACCTTACAAGTGTAATTATGGTTATTCCGAAAGGTAGCCAGGTTGAGGTACTGGCATCAGACAGCACCTACCTCACAGTCTTTTTCGACGGCAGTGAAGGATTTATAATGAAAAAGCATGCTGTAATTGACAAGAGCCCTTTGAAGGCTGCACCACCGGCAGAAGAAAAACCTGTTGTACAAAAACCTGCAGAACAAACAAATCAGCCTGTGAGCCGGTTCACATACCTTGAAAATAAGTATGGGACCACTATGGCTGCGAAGCTGAATGCAAATAAAATATGGAAAGGTATGAATGCCGGGATGGTAAGGGACAGCTGGGGTAAACCCGACAAGATAAGCAGGGAAATAAACGGCAATACAATAAAAGAGGAGTGGATTTACAAAAGCACATGGTTGTATCTTGAAAATAACACACTGAGGGATTGGGGTCCTGTGAAAAACTAAGCTAATCGGAAACATGTAATACCAGTAAATTTCCGGAGTGTTATTTGCAGATAAAAAAAAATGCTTATTTTTGCCCGTGATTTTGCGGGAGTAGCTCAGTTGGTAGAGCACGACCTTGCCAAGGTCGGGGTCGCGGGTTCGAGTCCCGTCTCCCGCTCAAATAAAAAGAGTTCTGTCACAGGCGGGACTTTTTTATTTATGAATACCGACGACATACTTGCCTGGAGGAGATATTAATTAATAAAGTCACAATAGCAAAGGGAAATGCGGTTAACACTATTTAATTGTAAACTTTACGTCAGGAGAATCTTGACATACTTCAGTAAATTCCTTTTGAATCATCTTAGGATCTTCAATAATTGAATAAAAATCATCCAGATAATTTAACAGTTGTCTCCTTGCACCTGGAGACACATATTCTGCATTATTTATAACCGATTCAAACTCTGGCCTCATCTGATTAAAATATGCAAATACCTCGTTAAATTCTTCTTGTGAGAAACACAATCCCTTGTATTTCCTTTTTGTCTTGTTTATTCCGGCATATTCAGCATTTACAAAGGATGACAGATCAAAATCATAAGGGACAATGTACCGGATGCTGCTGCTGTCATCTGACTGAAGAATTGAAAAGTTACGATTAAGTTTCAGATAGTTTGCTCCATTATTTACATTCAATCTGAAAAACCAGTCTCCGTTGCCAATCATATACTGGAATATAGCGAATTTTTTAAAATTCTCCCTATCTATATCTTTGGGTAATATCATGGTATCCATAACAATACAGTTATTGCGTTCAGCAACATCCTTTTTCTTTTCCAGGAAAAAACTGTATCTTTCAAAGAGTCTCTTCTGTGTTCCTGTATCAAAGTATAGTATTTTAACCAGTCTGGCATTCATACTCAGATCTGTTATTTTGTTATACATTTTATAGATCAGGTATTCATCCAGAACATCTTTCTCAGAAACACAGGGAGTAACAAGTTTAATCTCATTCTGGTTTTCAAACAGAGTGTTTTTCACCTCTCCTTTTTTAAAATCCACAGCAAGCGGAGGGAAGTCACAATTTGCAGTATCGCGTCGGAAATGCCCCCTGGGCATAAGCCTGACTGACAGATTTACAGGATTTCCATCTGGTGCATAGTAAATTAGTTCTCCGTCATGATATTCGGCAATTTTTGTCCTTTCAGCCTCTATTGCTGAAAAATCTGCTTTGAGTTCAATCCTGACTATTTCATCAGATCTGAATAATCTCTCCGGTTCTCCGGCATAGATTTCTGAAAAAATAGAACCAGACAATAATAAACCAAAACAAAATTTAAACATTCGGTTACTTATAATAAATGCTGCCATATTTTATAGATTAAAATCTAATCTTTTATTATTTATTAAATGAGTCAGGTCAATCATGTATAATCAATTCAAAGAAGTTCGAAAATCAATTAATTTTATGCATTATTCCTGATAGTCATTATTTATTTAATTCTTTTAATAAACAAATACTGCTGGATGATTGTTCAAAGTATATGATCTTTAATCTTTTAGTTATTCAAGGGAATGATCTTAGTCAGTAATGCGTATTTCAATATGTCAATGAAATTACTGGTCAAAAAAGTTATAAAGAGAAATCCACACCTCAAATGTCTTATCTTATTTCTGGTTTTATTTCTGAATCAGGGAGTTATCTTTTTATCAGCACAGGTTATTAATGACTCTATTAATGACGGGCCCTATTTTTATGTTCACAAAAAACAGGTAAGTGCTCTTATAATTCAAAACGGTTTGAAGAAGGAGGAACAGGTAACTCAAGAAAAATTCGGGGAGTTAAGTGGTATTTTTGGTTTTAAATTCGATTACGAAGATCTACTTGTAAATCATCAGAAAAAGCTTGATTATTCAAAAAAGTTCATGATGGTTGACAGTATAGCTGTCTTAAGTGATATTCATGGGGAGTATGATTGTTATATAGATATTCTTAAAATAGCCGGTATAATAAATGAGGACCTTTCATGGAAATTTGGCAGAGGACATCTTGTGATTCTGGGTGACATTTTTGACCGGGGTGAAATGGTTACTGAAATTCTATGGCATCTATACGGACTGGAAAAACAGGCAGATAATTCAGGAGGCAAGGTACATATTCTGGTGGGGAACCATGAGATGCTTGTCCTTTCCGGCAATCAGGATTATCTTTGTCCAAAGTACAGGCAGGTTGAAACGATTTCTGGCATCTCCTACAAAAATCTTTATGCTCAGAATACGGTACTCGGCAACTGGTTGCGCTCCTGGCCTGTCGTGATAACTATCAATGACATTTTATTCGTTCATGGAGGATTATCACCTGAACTGGTTCAGAATAAGATCTCAGTTACAGACATTAACAGGATATTTACTGAGAAAATTATCGGAAAGTCTCTTTCAGTGAACAGAAGCAGAAGCATTCAAACACTCAATAAAATGAGCATTGATTATTCCTACTCTGATACAGATATGGCATTAACGAATGACAACAATTCGTCTTCAGTCAGTTATCCGGAAAATAGAAATTCATCGGATGCGGAATTCGAAAAAATGGCGCTTCTTTCTCAAAACAATGGGCCACTTTGGTATCGTGGTTATTTCAATAATGCAGGTATCCATGAAAAAGAAATTGATTTAATTCTTGACTTTTACAACAAAAAACATATTGTTGTAGGGCATACATCTCTGACAAACATTCAAAGTTTATTCGAAACAAAGATAATTGGTATTGATGCCAGCCAGGAGAGCAACATGCCATCCCAGATGCTCTTATACCTGAATGGGTCATTTTTTAAATACTATCTCAACGGCAGAATTGAAAAATTATAATTTCCTCCGCAGATTTACTTTCTGTTTATGAAATTACCAACAGACACGTGAGCTTCTGAAAAGATCGTTCTATTTACATTTCAGATTTGTCCTTTTAGCTTTTGATGGTTCGGCAAAAGCACCAAACAATGAATTCTTAAATGAAGTGCAGGCTTCAGCAGTCTGTCCTTTACCTTCCTGGGCTAAACCGAGCTGAAAATAAAACTTTGCCTTTGCTTCAGGAGTGCCTGTCTCCATTGAAAGACCTTTCTGTGCAGATTCAGCTCCCTTATCGAAATTCTTCTGCTTATTATAAACATCAGCGTAATAATAATAAAGGTCCTTGTCTTCACCATACTTTGATGCTTTGGTTAGCAAAACAAGTGCATCATCAAGCTTTTCAGCCTGCGAAGCCTGTGATCCTGCTGATCTGAAATACTCCAGCGCCATTGTTGATGCCTGTTTTGCCCTTATTGTATCTTTTCCTCCCTTTAACTTCTCAAGAAGAAGATCTGTGTTCTGTTCAACAGCGACAGGATTATTCTGTTTTATGTATATCAAAGACTTATTGTAAATTGCATTTGTATTATCCGGACTAAGTGATAAAACAGTATCATAAACTGCCAGTGCATTTTCATATTCATTTTTCGAAAAATATTCACCTCCAAGATTAATATAACCTTGTAAAAGTACCTTCTGTGCATTTGTCTTGTTTGATGCACTTCCGTATTTGTCAGATGCAGCTATGGCTGCCTTTGCAGACTGGATAATTTCCTGGGCAGGTTTCTTTTCATTGAGGGCACTGTATGCAACTTTAAAATACAATCCGGGTAAAACCTGTACTGCTTTCTGTTTCAAATCGGCAGCAGATTCGCCAACCTTGTCAGCCAGTGTAATTACATTTTCAAATGAAGCAATGGCAGCTATGATGTCTGTTTTTGAAGCTTTTGCACCTTCATTGTAAGCATTTACCACATCATTTCTGTCCTGTGCGGTCAAGGTTGTGAACAGGAGAGCAAATATTGCCAGGATTGTTACAGTCTTTTTCATCTTTCCGGTATTGTTTTGGTTAGTATGTTAATACAAATAATGTCCTGAATGCTAAAAAAGTCAAATATAGAAATTTATTTATATGAAAAGATTCATCTGTAAATCCTCATGACATATATCACTTCTTAAACAGCATGATCCAGAATCTCTAAACAGAATTCAATGTATATTTTTGGTGAACAGAATATATAAGGCATAATCTGTGAGGCTGAATTTTTTATACATTTGAAATCATTAGTGTACCATAAAAATTAATATACGTTCTTTGAAAATATTGACAGATA
>CALMJY010000316.1 GCA_937864815.1 uncultured Bacteroidota bacterium | reverse complement strand
GGATCTCCTTCTTCATTCAGCATTTAGCTTATTTGCAGATGTGATGAAAGATTAGAACCTCCCAAGGGAGGCTTTACTATTTACTGGATTCCAGCAAGTCCCCCCTGGGGGATTTAGGGGTGTTAAGTTGTAACTGCTTTCTGAATTTTCAGTATAGCTTCAGCAAACTTATCCATATCCTCTTTGGGTCCGAGCATTCCATGCTGCAGTATCCAGACTGCTTCTTCATAGCATGCTTTTTCCGTTACGGGGCAGGATACTTTTGTATAATCAACATAATCAGGTATTGCATAGCACATGAAATTCTTTTTCTGGAATAAAGGCTGTTTATAAAGTGGTTGCGGGTAGCCCATGAAAGAAGGTACACCTTCAGCTGCAAGCATTTTTGCGAACTCAGCTTTAGGAAGGTTATTGAATTCAGCTTTATTATACCTGAATATGTAGATATGATAACTGTGCAAGGTCTCCCCCACTCCCCGGACCAGCGGCTTGATACCTTTGATATCTGAAAGCAGAGAATTCAGGTAAGTCCCGTTTTCATGTCTCTTCCTGGTCTGCTCCGGAAGGTTTTTCATCTGTGTGGACAGAAGTGCTACCTGGAGCTGAGTCATTCTGTAATTACAACCAAGGTAATGATGTTCATACCATTGTCCCCCTTTAACTCTTCCGACATTTCTCAGAGAATTCATCATGTCATAAAGCACTTCATCATTTGTTATTACCATGCCACCTTCACCGCAGGTAAGGTTTTTGGATGACTGAAAGCTGAAACAACCAGCATCGCCGATACTACCCAGTTTCTTCCCCTTGTATTCTGCCCAATGTCCATGGCATGCATCTTCAATAACCTTCAGATTATGCTTTTCTGCAATTTCCATGATCCTGTCCATATCACATGCCTGTCCTGCAAAATGAACAGGAATAATGGCCTTTGTTCTTCTGGTTATGGCTGCCTCGATCTTAACCGGATCAATGTTATAAGTACCAGGATCAATGTCGACAAATACCGGTACACAATTTGCCTCAAGAACGATTGATGTGGTTGCTATGAAAGTATAGGGTGGAATTATAACCTCGTCTCCCGGTCTGACTCCTGAAGCAATTAGTGCAAGCCTCAATGCAACTGACCCATTAACACAGGTAAGTGCATATTTTGTACCACAGTATGCTGCAAATTCATTTTCAAATTCCTTTACAAGATCACTACAGTCCGGATTTCCCCATTTGCCACTTTTCACTACCTCAGAGACAGCATAAACCTCCGATTCACTGAAAACCGGCCAGTCAAAGTTTTTACTGATTGTCTTAGGTCCTCCGTTAATTGCGAGTCTGTTATTCATAATAATGTATTTTATAGATGTTTGTAACACAATTCAATTGCCTCCATTGATGATACCGGAGTACAAAGGGTGGGCTCAGAGCCTCTTACCAGACAATCAGCAAAATATTGCATCTCATTGAAATACCCGGCACCTGCATCCCCTGCAGGAATCTCACTGACTGTGGAGTCATCAGCAATCCTGATTATATCACCGTTAATGGTGGAATACACAACACTGGCCTTTTCGAAATGTGCCATATAACCGGCCTGAAAAGGGAAATTCTTATGGAAAGTAAAACCACCTTCAATCTTTATTTGCAGATTTTTATCACCATAGCTCCATTTTGTACTTACATAATCATGCTTACTGTATTCGCCGGGAAGATACCAGGCTTCAATTTGTAAAGGGTGTCCTGCAACAGATGCAGCGTAATCAATATCATGTATTACAAGATCAAAAAGAGCCCCACCGGAAAGCTCCTTAACATCCTTATCTTTCCATTGTCCCCAACCGGGAAGTCCGCAAAACCGTGTGAGGGATAAAAATTTCAAATCTCCAAACTCTTTATTATCAATCCATTGTTTAAGCTTCTGATATGGAGACATAAACCTTACAACATGTCCGATCATAAGAAGTTTACCTTTTTTAACAGACAGACCGATTATTTCTTTTGCTTTTACCGGATCTATGCAGAAGGGTTTTTCAAGAAAAACATGTTTATTATTCTCCAGAGCTTTCTTTGTCAGTTCATAATGAGTATTAACATGAGTGCATATAACAGCAACATCAAAATCTTCCTTCCTCAGACATTCCTCAAAATCAGAATACCTCATTGCTTCAGACAACTCTCCTGCATCTATGTTTCCGACTGAGATGTTGCCTATACTTGACTGAAGGTTTTTATCAATAAGCGTCAGGTCACGCTCAACAATAGCTGACAACTTCAACTCCTTTATCTTCAGAATACTAAGAGCATGGGTCATTCCCATGAAGCCAAAACCTACTATTACTGCTTTCTTCATAAGGCCAATCTGTTTCAGATAAGGAATAAATGTAATTACTTTCTCTAAAATTTTTAACATAATTTTAACTCTGAACTATTTTCAGATTTGAAACTCAAAATTTAATTTCGATCCGTTTTTCTTTTAAAGAACAAAAAATATGCTTTATGGACATTGTAATTGAAAACCTTACCAAGAAATACGGGGCACAAAAAGCTGTCGATAACATTTCGATGAAAGTTGCCACCGGTGAGATTCTTGGTTTTCTGGGACCTAACGGAGCCGGCAAAACCACTACCATGAAGATGATCACCAATTATATTGCTCCTGATGAGGGCAAGATATTCATTGGGGGAAAATCAGTCAGTGAAAATCCACAGGAGATAAGAAGAAATATCGGCTATCTTTCTGAGAACAACCCTCTTTATCACGATATGCCCCTAATAGATTATCTCTCCTTCTGTGCTGAGATACAAGGCATTGAAAAAAGCAGAATTCCCGGGCGGGTGGTTGAAATGATAAAAACAACAGGACTGAACAGGGAAAAGCACAAGAAGATCGGTGAATTGTCGAAAGGTTATCAGCAGAGGGTAGGCCTTGCACAGGCAATAATTCATAATCCCAAAGTACTTATTCTTGATGAGCCTACATCAGGTCTTGATCCGAACCAGATTGTGGAGATCAGGAAACTGATAAGGGAGCTCGGACGCGAAAAAACTGTAATACTGAGTACGCATATACTTCCTGAAGTGGAAGCAACATGCGACAGGATATTTATTATAAATAAAGGAAGGATAGTGGCCGATGGTACTGCAGATTCTCTCAGGAAGCAGGCCCAGGGTTCTGAAATCCTCAGGGTAAAGATTGAAGACGGCCAGCCCGATCAGATTTATAAAGCGCTTCAATCGATAAAATCTGTTTCAATGGTTGAATTTGCCGATCGTAATCTGAACAGATTTGATATTCACTGCGACTCTTCAGATGTAAAAAGGGAGATATTCAGGCTCTGTGTGGACAAGCATTGGGTTTTGACGGAGCTGACACCATTCGAAACAAAACTTGAGGATATATTCAGAGAATTAACAATGAATTAAAATATACAGATAATGAAAACAATCTGGCTTATAACCAAACGGGAGCTGAATTCATTCTTTGATTCACTCACAGCATATATTATGATTGTCCTTTTTCTTGGATTCAGCGGTTTCTTTACATGGATATCCGGATCGGACATTTTCCTGATAGGTCAGGCAAATCTCAGGGCATTCTTCTCAATTGCCTACTGGACACTCTTCTTCTTTATTCCGGCTCTGACTATGAGACTAATAGCTGAAGAGAAGAAGACTGGTACTATTGAACAACTACTGACCAAAGCCGTAACTGACAGGCAGGTAATACTTGGTAAATACCTGGCAACAATAATCCTTATCGCCATTGCTCTGGCATTTACATTTCCATATCTGATTACGGTTGCTAAAATCGGAAACCTCGATGCAGGAGGAGTATTATGCGGATATCTTGCTCTTCTGCTTATGAGTGCAGCGTACACCAGCATTGGTCTGTTTGCCAGCAGTATCACGAACAACCAAATTGTGGCATTTTTAACTTCATTATTCATAGGTCTTTTCTTTCATATAATTTTTGAAATTATTGCCGGCGGTATGACAGGCATGTTTGGCCAGATTATCAACTCGCTAAGTGTAACCTTCCATTTTGAAAGTCTGTCCAGAGGGGTGGTTGATTCCAAAGATATTGTCTACTTCGGCTCGATTATTTTCCTTGGGTTATTTCTGACAGAAGTGTCACTGGCTAAACGGAACGCCTATTCCTGATATAAGAATTTAAAGTATTCGGTAATCGGTAATCGGTATTCGGTATTCGGTATTCGATAATCGGTAAAAACTTAACAAATAAATTAAATAAAGATGATTAAGACGGCAAAAATATCGACAACAATATTGATAGTGGTACTTATTGTAGTCGTTATCAATATATTATCGGAAAGCTATAATTTCAGGATTGATCTGACGGAGGATAAGGAATATACCCTTAGCAAGGCAACAAAGGATATTCTCAAAAACCTTGATATGCCGGTTACTGTGACAGCATATTTTTCTGAAGATCTGCCAACTAATGTCGGCAATATATCAGGTAATCTGAAGGATATGCTTATAGAATACAATAACAGGTCAGAGGGTATGGTGGTGTATAAATTTGTCAATCCTAATGAAAATGAGGAGAGTGAACAGGAGGCTGTAAAAGCCGGGATCCAGCCACTCATGATTAATGTAAGGGAAAAGGATCAGATAAAGCAGCAAAAAGCATATCTGGGTGCAGTTATATCTATGGGTGATGAGAAAGAAATTATCCCCTTCCTCCAGCCGGGTTCAGCGATGGAATATGCCCTTTCATCATCGATTAAAAAGCTGTCGGTAAAAGACAAGCCTGTTATCGCATTCATACAGGGTCATGGAGAGCCCGGACTTAATGAAATTCCCCAGGTATATCAGGAACTTAATATAATGTATGATGTACAGACTATTACTCTCACTGACACCACTGTATTACCACGAAATGTTAAGACACTGGCAATTGTAAGGCCAACAGATTCAATACCTGCCAGTCATATGGCAAAAATTGATCAGTTTCTGTCAGTCGGAGGAAAGGTTCTTTTGGCATTGAACAGGGTTGAAGGAAATTTCTCCAATGCTACCGGGTCAGCTGTAAGTGTTGGTCTGGAAGGATGGCTTCTGAATAAGGGATTAACCCTATCCGAAAACTTTATTGTCGATGCCAATTGTGGATCAGTAACATTACAGCAGCAGCAGGGCAACTTCACAATGCAGTCCCAGATTCAGTTTCCATATCTGCCTGTAATAAACAAATTTGCTGACAATCCGATAACAAAAGGACTTGAAGCGGTAAGTCTGCAATTTGCAAGTCCAATAACATTTGCCGGTGACACTTCAATGAAATTCACACCTATAGCCTACTCTTCTGAAAAATCAGGAAGTCTGAGAGCTCCGATCTATTTTGATATACAGAAACAGTGGCAGCTGACAGACTTTCCAATGTCAGGACTGGTTGTAGGGGCAATTCTCGAAGGCAACTTCAACAGTAACATTTTATCAAAGATCGTAATCTTCTCAGATGGCGATTTTCCTGTCGGAGGTAACCAGAGAGGAATGCAGCTTCCTCCTGATAATGTAAACCTTTTGGTTAATTCAATCGACTGGTTGTCGGACGACACAGGACTTATCGAATTAAGGACAAAAGGTGTAACATCAAGGCCGATAAAAGAGATGGAGGATTCCACTAAAACATTTCTGAAGTGGCTAAATTTCATTCTGCCAATAATCCTGATCGTAGTCTATGGACTTGTAAGGATTCAGATGAATCACAGCAAACGAGTAAAAAGAATGGAGGTAAGTTATGAGTAACAGATTCGATAACAAACGTTTACTTTATATCCTTTCCGGTCTGGCAGTAATATTGGTTTTTACAGTCCTCGTAAAAATTCCGAAGGAAAGAGCTACCATCAAAGACAGAATTTTCGAATTTGACAGCACAAAAGTCGAAAAAATTATCCTTTATCCTAAAACATCTTTGGGTATGTCTTTTGAAATATTCAGGGATAATGGAATCTGGAAAGTCAAACAGGAAAATATCGTTTCAACTTCCAGAAAAATGGAAGTTGAAAACATAATGAACGAAATCCTTTCTATCAAACCACAGAACCTTGTATCGAAAAACAAAGAAAAATGGATTGACTTTGAGGTTACTGACAGTACAGGAACAAGGATCAGGATTCAGGACGGTAAAGGGAAAGATATGGCAGATCTGATAGTCGGACGATTTACCTTCAAGCAGGTGGAAAATCAGCCCGGCATGTATGGAAGGAACAATATACAGGGCACATCATATGTAAGAGTAAATGGTGAAAATGAAGTATACGGTATTGATGGTTTCCTTTCCCTCTCATTCAACAGGTCATTTAACGACTGGAGGGATAATACATTGTCGGAATTCTCTGAAAATGATGTCACGAACATCAGATTTATTTATCCTGCTGACAGCGGTTATGTATTGTCTCTCAGGGATTCAAAATGGTTTCTTGACAATAATCCAGCTGATTCTGCAAATGTAGCATCCTATCTGTCCTCACTCAGTAATGCAGACGGACAGGATTTTAATGACACATTTAAACCTGATGTAAATCCTGATTACCAGGTATTGATTGAAGGCAACAATCTACTGAATATCAATGTTAAATGCTACAGACTTCAGGACGGCACTTTCATTTTAAATTCGAGTCTGAATCCCGATATTTTTTTCAGCAGCAAAGCTGACGGTGTTTTCAGCAGGGTGTTTAAATCCAAAAAGGATCTGATCTGAAGTTTACTTCTGCAGAGAATAATACTCATAAAAGACATACAAAAGACCCTTACCGATGACTTTCCAGTCAGTGGCAGAAGGGATTTTGCCAAGACCTGTTATCCAATTGGCATTCAACTCATAAACGAATGACTCCAGTTTGCAGCGCGAATACAATCCATTATTGATTGTCCATACATCAGGTTGCCCGTCGTCGCTCCAGGCATATCTGAATGATTCCGAGAAAGATGTATGCTCTCGCATCAGCTTTTCAAATCTTTGCATATTCTGAATAAACTGAACATCTTTTTTATCACGTTTTGTCAGATGGATATCACCTTTGTCATCATTATGAAAATCGACAACCAGTACAGGAGGTTTACCCTTTTTTATCAGATCCTTGATGTAGTTCTCGAAGGCAAAATTTTCCGGGCACAATAATGAATCGGGCGCTTTATCCCAGGTTCGGTTAAGGTCCATTCCTGAAACATTAAACCTTGTCATTCCTCTTACAACGCCATCCATATTAGCCATTGGCAATATTGAGAAACAGAAATTCTTAAATTTCCCCTTTCCATTTTCTCTGATGAATTCATCAATTAATCCTTCCAATACCCAGTTTCCTCCCGGCTCCCAGGGATGTGCCCGTGCTCTTAGCACTATCTGATTTTTTGCCCCGGGATTTCCCAGCCATATTATCTCCAATGGTCTTTTTTCAGGAGTTTTACCTATCTGAAAAACAGAAATGTCCTTAGTATCTTTGATCCGGTTAATAAGCGAATTCAGATGAGAAGTTGTATAAACAGGGAGGCGGGCAAGGTAAACTTCTTCTGACTCCATTGTAAATTCAAGGAATATTTCTTTTCCCGGTAAAGTGGTTGTCTTAAGTGGTTGCCAGATTTTGTTGTCATATGAAACATAACAAGGAATCCCTGTTTTATAGTTCCACCAGTCTGTGGCTGGTCTTCCGTTATAAACATCAGGAAGCATTTTTTCTATGGTAAGCTTTATTCTTGTGTCCCTTTTTCCCATGATTTTAAAATACCAGTGATCAGTTTGTCTGTTCAATGTTTCTCTCTGGTAATCAGGCAACAGGGAAATAACCAGAGTGTCGTTTACTATTTTCCATTTCAGCGGAGAACCATTTTCAAAATAATAATCGATAAACTCAATTTCAGTTGATAAATTCTGACTTTTCAGATTGTATCCACTTAAAATCAGAAGAAAGATTAACAAAGTCTTTTTAAGATTTTGCACTCTGTACATCAGTACCAGTCTTTAATTAAAGATTCAAATTCCCAGTCTCCACTTGCTGGTATTATAGAAAGAGCTTTCTCTGCATTATTATTCAAATAGAGCTGCTTGATAATAACCATATCTTCATTTATCATTTCGATATTTTCGGTTTTGCCATTGCTGTCTGATGGTCCGGCAATTACCAGCCGCCTGGGTGCTAGTGATCCTGCAAGCAGGGGAAGATCGTATTCCTTAAGTGAAGACGGTACAACACCTGCAATAAAGGATGCTTTATAAAAACGATTAAGGACAAGTGATCTGTATGATGAATAAGGCTCAATAAGAGCAACTGAGGAAATGCTTTTATCAAATGCAGCGGCATGCAGGAGTACCGGAGAAAGTTCTTTTTCAGCAATGCCTGTTATTTCCTTTACAGAAGAGTCCTGTTTAAGCAGACCGGCTAATTTTGAAACATCCGCAGCCCTTATTCCCACAATGCTTCTCCCTATCACAATTGAAGCATACCATAAATTATGCGATTCTCCATCGATATAGGCATCTCCCTGAAAAATACCGGGACCTGTTTCTCCCAATCCGATCAGATCAGGGGCAAGAACCATAAATCCCTGTCTGGCAAGCCATTCAATTCTTCCTCCGGCTTTCAGTTCAGCAGATTTACCCTCCGGATCGAGATAAATAACTGCCTTCCCGTTAAATCTCGATGGCACAATTAACAGGTATGGAATAACATAATTTCCTTCACCCTTCAGAAAATATTTTTCAATAGAAATCCCTTCTCGACTGAATCTGCCGGAGAATACCGGCATATCTGTTTTATCAGGTTCCATATAACCTGATAACTTTCGGGCTGAATTAAGTACTGTTTCTCTTGCAGAAAGATCTTCCTTCAAAAGAGATTCCCTTTTGGCAATTACATCCAAAGTTACTTTCCTGTTAAGAGAATATACTGTCTCACCCCCGAGAGAAACTGAAACCTGGCCATCAGCAGTAACCCTCATTTCCTCCTTTGTTAATAAATTAACAATATGATCACCCGTGTCTCCAGGATTATTCAGGTGTTTTTGAAAGAAAGAATACATTGCCTCCCTGTTTTTCTGAGTAGATGCATGACCTGTATCATCCTCTGCCCTTCCGAAAAACTCAATCTTTCCGTATGCTTCATAAATTCGCTTTATCTCCGCCTCAGCTTCACGTGCCCCCTGAATACTGAATATATCACGTGTTGTGGTTATCATTAGAGATGGCTTAGGTGCCCTTACAGAAAGCAGATCAGGTAAATCAAGTCCCTTTTCGACGAAACGGGGAAAATTCTGTTCCGCATCCTGGTTACCCATTGTCTGCAGGAGTCTGGTAAAAGTTGTAATGTAACATTCCGGTGCGGAAGCATAAATTCTTTCATCAAATGCTGCAATGTACGAAGATTGTGTTCCCCCGCCCGACCGGCCGGTAATTCCTATTCTGGAAACATCCACCTCTTTCCTTGATACAAGATAATCAATAGCCCTAATCCCGTCCCAGATCATATATCGAGCCTGTGAGCTTCCGGTAATAAATGCCTGATTACCGGGATAAGAATGCTCCCTTGTAGGTCCTCCTGCAGATGACTTTCCCTTCTCCCTGTCATAGTATTCAAGTCTTTCACCCTGTCCGACCGGATCAAATGCAAATACAATAAATCCCTTCATTACCAGGTTAATGATAGTGTACTGGTAAACAGGACTGCGATACCCATCCTCCGAGTGGCCGCTGCAATATATAATTGCAGGAGACTTTACCTTTTTGGACAGACCTTTGGGGATATACAGGGAAGAGGTGACATAAAATCCGGGCTGCGATTCAAATATGATATGTTCAACCCGGAATTTTTCCTTCTCAATTATCCTTACAGTTTTTGCATTCAGAGGAGTTTTTTCCGGAAATGGTCCGACTATCTCCGACAGTACAGTCTTTATATGTGCCTGACGTTTCTGCCAATCCTCCAGAGTAGTTATTTTTCCTACTTCGCCGGATCTTTTTGCAAGCAGATCTATGGCCTGATTTGCAAGGTGATGATAGAGAGAATTCTGTACATCACTGTACTGCAGCCAGCTGTTCTTTACAACATCAAGTTCATTCTGGGCCCTTAAACTACTGTATATCAGCAATAAAAAAGAAACGACAGTAATAATTAATCTGCTCATGACGATATCCTTTTAAAAGAAATATACTTCATTCAATTATCATATGGCAACTCCGAATTTATGGACAACCTCAGGATTCAGCTCAATTCCAAGTCCCGGTAAGGCAGGAACCTCTACAAAACCGTTCTTTTGCACAAAAGGATCAACCAGGAGTTCCTTTCTGATTGCCGATCCGGTCACTGAAAATTCCAGGTACGGATTGTGTTGAAGAGTCGCTATAAAGTGTATACTTGCAGCCACAAGGATCCCGGTTTTAAAAGCATGAGGAACCAGCATTATGTTATTATCAGCAGCCATAAGCCAGTAAATATCCAGCTGTTCAAGTGCCTTTGCCATATAGACAGCCTGTTTCAGCCTGTATCGTTTACCGATATCAATCATTATGTGTACAGAAAACGGTATCTGTTATAGTCTCCCTGTTACTTATACAGGATATCAGTGCCAGTATCGGCAGAAAGTATTTAATTCTCATTTTTTACCAAATATTTTTTCATACAAAATAGCAGAATCAGGATGTCCGGCAAAAATATCGGTGCCGGGTTTGTTAACGATACCGATGTACTGATAAATAAAAATCTTTTCCACAAAAGGAGATACGGCCTCAAGCTGTTTGATCACTCTTTCCCATGGAGCCGGGATCAATGCACTTTTATAGGTTTCACCTTCAAAATTAAAAAATTCGACATCCGCCCATAATTCCGATCGTCCTGCTTTTGAATGGGCTTTATTAAGCTTCTCAAAGAATCCTGCACTTTCATCAACCCTTGTTTTATTAACTCCCACTTCATCCTGGTACGCGATGAAACTGACATCAAGCTGTGTGAGCTGTTTAACGAACTTATCATCAGCGTTAACCAGACGTGTACCATAAGGTGCGATCAGAGTCTTTGCTTCAGGAGTAAGCTTTTTTGCTTCTGATGAACAGGAATTTACATACTCAATGAAAAAATCGCGGAAAGAGCCATTGATGGATGTTTCATTCGGAAAATACCAGCCATAAAAACTCTTATGATGGGAATACTTCTCCGCTACTTCATTCATTGCTTTGAGTCTGAGAGAATTAATTGTCTTATCCTTCATCATAAGCTCCACATTTGTCCATTCTCCGAAGAAATCGTTGCTGATGAAGAATCTGATACCATATTTGTCTGCTGCCGACAAGACAGTCTCAAGAGGATCATCACATCCGAGCTGATGTTTGGGCAGAAGTTTTGAAGGGTAAAATGTTTTTCCGTCAATGGCAACATGAAGCAGGACAAGGTATTTAAGGCCAGCATCTGCAATTTCTTTCACCTTCCGGTCCCATTGATCGGCAGTGAATGTTTTCAGGACATGATCCCAGTACTTTCCTTCAACAACGGCATGATGCTGAAATTCAAACCAGGAGCCTTCAACCGGTTTAATTTTAGTGTTAGCTGATGCATATCTGATAAAGTTTTCGGAAAAAGCAGTTCCAAAACAGGCAAGTCCAAGAAGGCTTAAGAAATTTCTTCTCTTCATCTATATAATATTTAGGTGTAAATTAAAAATAAATATACTGTATAAATCCATTAACCGCAAAGGACGCAAAGATTTATCAAAAAGTACGCAAAGGTCAGTTAACCTGTATTATTCATGGACTACTGCCTCACCCCCTTGGTCCCCCTCTCCCGATGTGAGCTAATCTTTCTTCACATCTGCAAATAAGCTAAATGAAGAATGAAGAAGGAGATCCCTCGCTTCGCTTCGGGATGACACGTAATTAGCTTAGAAACAGAGGGAAAGAAGCGGCGAGCCGCAAAGATAACATTCTATATTTATCCTGAATACTTATGCGGCTCGCCTTCTTTCCCTCACATTTTACCAAAAAAGAAACTGTCATCCCGAAACCGCTTCAGCGGGAGAGGGATCTCCTTCTTATAGTGAGAAAATATATATATAATATGTGACTAAAGATTAGCTTCAAAAGGAGGGGAAACTTATACTATTCCATCCTGCATTGACTCAATGCTCAGGTTGACAGTTATGGAGCCAGCGGTGGGTATAAACCAAACGGCACAAGGACCAAAGTGAAGATCAGGTGAAATCATTGCATTAAAGCCGCAAAATGATAATTTTACGATAAATACTTTTCTTATGAAAATTCTGATACATCTGCTTATATTAATTTTTATTGCATTCATCGGAGGATGCATGAAAAAGGGTGAGAGTGAATTTCTTCAAAAAAAATATGTTCTGAAACTATTGCCCGGGGTTAACAATCCGCGAAACAGTGAGGGTGATTTCATAACACTCAGAGACGGAAGGATACTATTTATATACAGTCATTATACAGGAAATTCCGCTGATGATCATGCAAGTGCCTTTCTTGCAGGCCGATACTCATCAGATGCAGGTAAAACATGGACTCAGGAAGATGTGACAATAGTTGAGCAGGAAGGACTCATGAATGTGATGTCAGTGTCAATGCTCAGGCTTCAGACCGGAGAAATTGCATTGTTCTATCTCAGGAAAAACTCTGACAGCGACTGTATACCCATGTTAAGAATATCAAAAGATGAGGCATTAACATGGAGAGAACCTCTGAAATGCATAACTGACAGGGATGGATATTTTGTACTGAATAACAGCCGCGTTGTACAACTTAAGGATGGAAGACTGATGATGCCGGTCTCTCTTCATAAGACTCCTGGTGACAGTGTATTTGCAAGCATTGGAAGAATATGGAATTATTATTCGGATGATAACGGAAGGACCTGGAAGGCAAGTCAGGAAGTGGCCAATCCCGGATCGGTTGTGACACAGGAGCCGGGTGTGGTTGAACTGTCAAACGGAGATATCATGATGTACCTCAGAACAATGTCAGGTGTCCAGTATTTCTCATATTCCAAAGACAGGGGAGAAACATGGAGCCAGGCTGAACCCGGAAATATAAAATCACCATGCTCACCGGCATCAATAACAAGGATACCATCCACCGGAGATATGTTGCTGGTCTGGAACGACAACGGGATTGACCAGAAACGGACACCTTTTAATATAGCTTATTCCGAAGATGAAGGAAAAAGCTGGATCAACAGGCAGATAATTGAAGAAAATCCGGAAGGCTCATACTGCTATCCTGCCATACATTTTACCGCTAAAACTATACTTCTTTCCTATTTTGACTGGTCGACCCGCGGTTCTGTTATTGTCAGAATGAAATACAGGGATATTTATAATTAAAAATGAGGTTACCATATCATCTTTTCGAATCCAATTAATTAAATTTACCCTATAAGGATTATTATACCCTGACATTTCATTCATTAATAGTTAAACATGCCATTTAATGAAAAGTAAGCTCCTGAAGCATTTGTTTTCAAATGCAATTACCATTCTCATTTTCTGCAATATAGTATCATCTCAGAACATTGGTGATTATATTTATAAAGGATCATTCAATCCCTCTGCAGGAAGTGTAAAGACAGATTTCCAGTTCAACGGTTATACTAACCACTGGCACAACATTTACAGTGATGAAATAAGATATGGAAACCTGTTTAAACAATCGATACCTGACGTTCAGATGACAATTGCCCAGGCAAAACTTGATATTGCCGATGAACTTATGGTTCCGGGGCTTAAAATGCAGGAAGGATTTATAAGCAGCCTGTTCAAAGAGGAATTTACAGTACTGAACGAACCTGATCTCAGGGATCTGATTATCTCTGACAAATCTATTCTTGTAGTGACTGACCCGACATCAGAAACCGGGAAAAAGCTTACAGATAAGCTTCCCGGAAAGGATGAATGGAAAGAAAAACTGAAAAGTCACCAGTATGGAGCAAAGAACTACACAGAAACAAACCTTTTTATTCTGGAGAATGGTGACAAAAAAATATTTGTCATATCATCACCAAGCAAGGATCTGAGAGAAAAAACTCTCTCTCATATAAAAAATACCAGGGAGCTTCTTTCCGGATATGATCTGCACAGGGGATGGTTCGGAACGGAGACGCTTTTGAAAAGTGTAACCTGTACTGCAGGACATCCTCTGGAAGTGATCGGAAAAGGTATGAATGAGGGTAACACATGGTTTACCTTTTCAGGATATATGGATATTCTCGCTCAGAAAGAATTAATTGAATGGCTTAAAAAAGTAAACCTGCCTGTTGTGGCTGACGTTGGTACGACAATTAGTTACATTCCAACAACATACCCCCAGGCTATCTATGGCTGTGACGACTATGAAGGACTACTGCTTCAGAGCAAGTACACACTTGATTTTATGATCAATTATGCTCATAAAAAGAATGGATATGCCTTCAGGTCTGTTTATGACCCTTTCTCGGACATGTATAATTATGACGGACACATTGCAACAGAAGGAAACAAGGAACAGGTTGATAATGAAAATGTACCATTTGTTACAAATACAGGAAGCCTCGACAGAGGTACTGTTCCATGTATGGTTCTTTTCCTGAACAAGGGTGAAACAATTACCAAAGAGAGAATGTGGGAAGCAATAATGAAACGACGTGAAGTTGCAGTTACCGAAAATGGCAAAATGATGGGGCCGGGAATATACAGAAATGCTTTGCAGCTTCTCCTTCTTGACAGAGTTTATCTGGAAGAATACTTCGGCGACAGGATCAATATGACCGCTTCTACAGAGGGATATTTACTGAATATTAATATTCAGAATACATATCCTCAGTCAGTCAGCGGCTCTATAGAAATTGTACTTCCACCTGAACTTGGATCGGACGACAACCTCTCTGTCAGGACTGACCTTCCGGCAAACAGCAGCAGACTTGTGAGAATAAAACTTAAACCATCAGCAGCAGCTATGGGGATAACAAATCCGGTAGCAGTGCATTATAAGTGGAATAACAGAAAGAAAAGCACCCTTACAATGCTTGACCTGCCTCCTGCTATTTCAGTCCATCAGCTTCTATATGGTCATGCACCAACAGTTGTATACCCGGTTACAGTACATAATTTCACCGGTCAGACAGCTTCAAAAGTAACTGTCGAAGTTACAGAAAGGGATGATCCTGCAAAGATTCTATTCACTGACAGTAAAGATGTTACCATTGAAACATCCACATTTAAGGACTTTACATTTAACCTTTCTCTTAAAAAGGGCGGATATAATGTAAAAGTCTCTGCATTTGGAGTAGAAACAACAAGTCAGCTTGGAGTGGGAGAAGCAGCAGGTTCACCAAAACTCACAATAACTGATCTTAACTCTGATGGTGTTGATGAATATATTATGGAAAACGACAGTGTGAAGCTTACTTTGCTAACCACAGGAGCCAGGGTTATTGAATACATTGTCAAATCGAAAAATGACAATGTAATGTATAAACAATGGCCAGTAAAACCACCTGATGACAAACGAAGGTTCCGTAAGAGAGGTTATTATCCCTATGGAGGATTTGAGGATTTCCTGGGGCAGGCAAGCATGGAAACACATAAGGTATATGACGCCGAGGTAATTAAGGATAAAGGTGATTACCTGCAGGTAAGGATGACTGCAGATTACTATGGCAACAAGCTTGAGAAAACATATACATTATATGGCAACTCCCCCCTTCTTGAAGTAAGGTTCGCACTTATCTTTAAAAACCCCGAAGCAAAAATGATTGCCCCTGTTCCCGTGCTGGAGCTCGGTAAAAAGCACTGGACTGAAGATGTTTTCATAGCCCCTGACCTTACGGGACTTAAAGAGTATCGTATGAAGCCTGAAGTGTATTATGGAGATATAATAAATCTTAAGGAGGGCTGGAATGCCGGGTACGATACCATGGAAGATATAAGTTTTGTGGCTGCCTTCCCGGTTAAGCCTCCTCTTTTCCTTCACATGTTCATGAACCATCCCAGAAACACCGATGCCCATTTTTATTGCCATGAATTTCAGCCATGGGTTCCGATCTTTCAGAAAAGCACTATGTATTTCACTTATTATTTCTGGGGTAAAGGAGGAAACTGGCAGGAAGGAGTAAAGTCATTACGGGAAAGAAACCTTATTACAACAAGATAAAAAGACTGTAAAAATTCCCCCTTTGAAGAGGGGAGGGGGATGTTGAACTAACAGACAAAATTCAAATAAATAAATTATCAATACATAATAAATCATGAAAACACCAATTAAAAGCTGCTTTATTATTTCTGTCATGCTGTTAGGATTCACTATCATGGCAGCATCCGGACAGAATCTGGACGGATTCAAATACAACGGAACCTTTCAGCCTGAAAAGAATATGGTAACAGACCAGTTCCAGTTCAATGGTTATACTAACTACTGGCACAATATCTTCCGTGATCAGATCAGGTATGGCAATCTGTTCAAGATCTCTCTGCCAAAAATGGATTATACTATTGCACAGGCCAGGGTTGATATGGCTACCGAATTCGGAATTCCGGGACTTGCCATGCAGGAAGGATTTATGAACAGTATGCTGAAGGAACAGTATACTACTCTGGACCAACCTTCATTGCAGAAGATAAACGAAACTATTGCTTCCGGTAATGTCCTGGCAATAGTTGACCCGACAACTGAAGCAGGGAAAAAACTAACTGAAAAACTCCCTACAGATTATATATGGAAGGACAAGCTTAAAAGTTATCAGTACGGAGCAAAAGATTTTTCAGATGTTTTGGTTTTTACACTCGAAAATGGGAATAAGAAAGTATTTGTTATTGCTTCAACCAGCAAGGAAATGAGGGATAAAACCCTTGCTCTTATGGAAGCCACAAAGGGTTTGCTTGCAAAATATGATATACATAAAGGCTGGTTCGGGGCAGAAACTCTTTTGAAAAGTGTAACATGCACACCCGGACATCCTCTTGAAGTTATAGGTAAGGGAATGAATGAAGGCAACACATGGTTCACTTTCACCGGCTATATGGATTTTCTGGCACAGAATGAAATGGCAGAATGGCTTGGTAAGGTAAATAATCCTGCAGTTGCTGACTTTGGCTTCGGACAGATTCATGGACTGAAGAACTATGAAGGTCTGCAGGTTCAAAGTATGTTTACCACCGATTCATGGATCAATTATGCTCATGAAAAAGAAGGGTATGTATTCAGACAGGTTTGGGATCCCGGCGGGGATTCTGATAAATTTAAATATGATGGTTATGTTGCCATTGAAGGAAACAAGGAACAGATTGATAATGAAAATATTCCTTTCATAAGCAGTACAGGAAACCTCTATGGCGGCACAGAAAATTCAATGGTACTATTTATACCCAAAGGGAGTCAGATTTCGAAAAAGCTCCTTTGGGAGGCAATAATGGACAGACGGGAAGTTGCTGTTCTCAGAGGTGGTCTGATGATGGGACCTGCACAATACAGGAATGCACTTCAGCTTCTGGTTATTGACAGGGTATGGCTCGAGGAATACTTCGGTGACAGGATTAATCTGGATGCATCCACAAAAGACTATAAGCTGATCCTTAATATTACAAACAGCTACAATAAAGCGGTCAGCGGTTCACTGAATATCGTTCTTCCAGCCGAACTGAAGATGGAAGGAGGTGCAACAACACAGGTAAATCTGCCTGCAAACAGTACAAAAACTCTCGAATTCAACCTTAATCCCCAGGCTTCGGCGATGAAGAAGACAAATCCGATAGCCCTTCATTTCAAATGGGGTGAACAGAAAAAAAGCACTCTTGCCATACTTGATCTGCCAAGAGCAATTTCAGTTCATCAACTCCTTTACGGACATGCACCTAAAGTCGCTTTTCCTGTTGCAATTCATAATTTTACTGATAAGCAATCATTCCCTGTAAAACTTGAGGTTGCAGATAGAAGCAATCCTAAAAAAGTTGTTTATACGACTTCAAAAACAGCAACCGCTCAAAAAGCAGCATTCACAAATCTGTCATTCGATCTGGAAGTGCCTGCAGGAAGCTATAATGTTAAGGTATCAGCACTTGGTGTTGAGAATACAGGCCAGCTCGGTGTTGGCCAGGCTGCAGGTAAACCTTATCTTTATGAACAGGATCTGAACAGTGATGGGATTATGGAATACAGGATGGAAAATGACAGTGTCCAGATCACTCTCCTCACGACAGGCGCACGTGTAATTGAATATATCATAAAGTCGAAAAATGATAATGTTCTGTTTAAACTATGGCCCGACAAAGCTGCAGATGACAGACGCACTTTCAGGAAAAGAGGTTATTATCCCTATGGCGGATTTGAGGATTTCCTTGGACAGGGGAGCATGGAAACACACAGGGTATATGACGCAGAAATTCTGAAAAAAGAAGGTGATTACGTCAGAGTGAAAATGAGTACTGACTATTTTGGGAACAAGCTGGAAAAAATATTCACTCTTTATGGTAATTCTCCTCTTCTCGAAGTTCAGTTCGCTCTTACATTTAAAAATCCCGAGGCTAATGTGCTGGGACCACAGCCAATTCTCGAACTTGGTGCCAAGCACTGGACAGAAGATGTTTTCACAATTCCGGAAAAGGACGGCCTCCATGAATACAGGATGAAACCTGAAGATTATTATGGAAGAGCATTCTTTATGAAGGAAGGATGGAATGCTGGTTATGATGAAAAGGAAGATATAACATTTGTGGGTGCATTTCCTGTAACTGAACCAATATTCCTTCACATGTGGATGAACCATCCGAAGAATAGCGAAGCACATTTTTATTATGTTGAATTTCAGCCATGGACTCCAATCTACCAGAAAACAACCATGTACTTCTCCTATTATCTCTGGGGTACCGGTGGCAAGTGGCAGAATGGGGTTCAGGAACTCAGGAACAGAAACCTGATTTCTGAACAATAAGGCAGGCGTCAGGCAACAGGCAACAGGCCTGAAACATACTTCCCGATTCCCCCTTTGAAGGGGGTTAGGGGGATGTATTAAAGTAATAATCACTAATATTCCACAGAATGATCAACATCCGTAACATCCTGGAATTAAAAATATTACATACTCTGATAATCAGCTCTTTATTAATTTCAGGATGCTCTGAACATAAAGTCTCTTCTTCCGGAGAAATCAAAGGGGATCTTAAAAATGCTCAATGGATCACCGATTCACGGGAATGGCCTTTAAGTGATGCTGATATGTTCGGGGATAATGCTGCTCCACTATTCCGGAAGGAGTTCAATGTAAAGGAAGATGTAAAATCAGCAACACTTTTTATAACTGCAGCCGGATATTACACTGCATTCATAAACGGTGAAAAAATCGGAAAAAACATACTTGATCCGGCATGGACGAAATTCAGCAAACGAATCTATTATACTGAATATGATCTCACTGATGACCTTAAGATTGGGATTAATGTGATAGGAACAACTCTCGGTAACGGGTTCTACAATCCTTTGCCAATGAAATTGTTTGGCAAGTATAACCTTCATAAGGAACTACCCTCAGGAAAGCCTGCATTAATAGCCAGACTTGTTATCGAATATAAAAGCGGAGATACCGAAGAAATAATCACAGACTCTTCCTGGAAACATGCATATGGCCCGGTTCTGAAGAATAATGTTTACCTGGGTGAAGTATATGACGGCAGAAAGGAGATCACTGACTGGTATCTTCCTGATTTCAATGATATTGAATGGCATGCATCGCTCCAAAATGATGGTCCCGGCGGCATTTTACAAAAAGCTTTCTTCCCTCCTGTCCAGGTTACCGGTATCGTCGCACCGGTTTCTGTAAAATCCGGATCAGGTGGCAGGCAAATAGTTGATATGGGTGTCAATTTCACCGGAGTATACCGGATAAGGCTCAGGGGAGAAAAAGGTGATACAGTGGTCTTCCGGTTTGGTGAAAGGCTATACGATAATGATGAACTTAATCCAATGACACAGGTCGCAGGACAAATAAAGAGGAAGGGAATGGCAGGTGAGGGCGCTCCCGATATAGCATGGCAAACCGACCAGTATATTTTCGGCGATAAACAGGAAGTTTGGTATACCCCCTCATTCACATTCCATATTTTCAGGTACATGGAAATCTCCGGGCTTAACTACAAACCTGAATTATCAGATATTGAAGGTATTGCATTTAATACAAATGTTGAAACCAGCGGTACCTTCACCAGTTCAAATGAATTACTTAATAAAATACAGGAAATAACCCGCAGGACATTTACTGACAACCTTATCAGTGTTCAGTCCGATTGTCCGGGAAGGGAGAAATTCGGATACGGAGGTGACCTGAATGCCACAGCTGAATCATTCATTTATAACTATGACATGCAGTCGTTTTATCGCAAAACCATCTACGACTGGGTTGATGCCATGAATGATTCAGTCTTCATAGACACTGCTCCGTTTGTGGGCATTGTATATTGCGGTATCAGCTGGGAATCTGCATTTCTTATAACCCAGTATAAGCTCCTACTATATTATAACGATACAGCACTTGTGAGAGAAATGTATCAGAAGGATCTTGACTGGATGGAGAAAGCAGCTCAGCTGCACCCTGAAGGAGTTGTAAAATCAGGTCTCGCAGATCATGAATCCCTGCAAAAAGTTCCGGTGGAACTGATAGGTACAACACATTATCTTGACTGTGCAAGGATTATGGCCCATTTCGCCTCAATAATGAATGACTCCGAAAATGAGTCAAGATTCAGGAATCTTGCCAACAGGTTAAAAAACATGTTATATAACATATATTGGGATAATGAAATTCCAGATAGCCTGAACAAACAAACAATATTTGCCACACTGCTCTATTATGATATAATTCCTGATGCTGAAAAAGAGGCAGCGACTGATTCATTGATTGCAGCTGTACAAAAAGGTCCGAACGGACATTTTACAACTGGTATCTTCGGAACGAAGTATATCCTTGAAGCACTTTCAGAGGCCGGAAAGATAAATGAGGTTTACAAAATCGTCAATAGTACAAAATATCCCGGATGGGGACATATGATAGACCGTGGGGCTACTACGATATGGGAAACCTGGAAAGAAAGCGACAACATTTATTCCAACTGCCATCCTATGTTCGGAACAATCACTGAGTGGTATTTCCGCTGGCTTGCAGGAATCAGGCCAGATCCCTCCCACTCCGGATTAGAAAAATTCTTTATAGGCCCCAGCCTTCCTGCAGGACTTAAATCAGTAGACTGCTCTTACAAATCACCGTTCGGAAACATTGTTTCTAACTGGGAAAATAAATCAAAAGAAATGCAGAAGTATTATTTTGAAATTCCTGCAGGTACGGAAGCAAATGCAATTATACCCCTGAACACAGGGCAGGTTATTAAAGTATCCGGATCCGCAGGATCTTCTTCACGGAGAGAAGAAGGTAGTACTAACCGTTTTATTCTTAAACCGGGTACTTACACTTTTACAGTTGAACCGGAATAATTCACTTATCATTTGATACTATATGCCCGATAAAATGAAAAGTAACAGCCGGATAAGTTTGTTTCTTATCCTGATTTTTTCAGTCTCACTTTTCGCTTCCTGCGACAGAGGTAAAATAATTCTTGAAAATAGCTACTTCCGTTACGAGATGGAAAAAAACGGAACAAATCTTCACTTTACAGACAAAGCCTCAGGAATTGATTATCTGGCACATGAAAAAAAATCACTTTGCGCATCTGTTATAAAGAATAAGCGGGAATACCCTGTAAGTGCAGTTACCAGGAAAGGCAGCAAACTGATTCTTAATTTTGATGGCGCTGATGTTAAGGCCATATTACTGATAAGAAAGCAACAGGACCGGATTATCCTCACTGTTTCAGAGGTAAACGGTGAGGTGGAATCGCTTACTTTTCTGAACATTCCACTGACACTCGAGGGAATGCCATATGAACCATTTGCAGCATGCGCCCTCTCTATGAATCTCTTTACCAGGGTCAGGGAACTGCCTGCACTTCAGAGTAATCTGTGGGCCACATGCTACAGTGAGTTCGGGCTTAAAGGAGCTGAAGTAATCATATCAGGTCTTCCTCAGGAGAAGATTCTTCCGGTTATCCGCGATGTAATGGCAAAAGCTGAAAATGTACCTTTTTCAGATAAGGGAGGAGCCTGGGCACAACAGAATAAGGAAGGGTATGGTTCTTATCTTATGAATTTCGGAACACTTACAGAAGAGACGGTTGATGACTGGATTAAAATGTGCAGGAGTCTGGGATTCAATCAGATTGACAACCATGGTGGCGGAGACTTCTTCAGGTTTGGTGATTTTGAGCTGAATAAGGAAAAGTGGCCTGATGGATGGGATTCATTCAGGAGAATAAATGACAGGCTTCACAATGCAGGGATCTCAGTCATTTTTCACACTTATGCATTTTTCATTGATAAAAACACCAGGTATGTCACACCTGTACCCAGCAAGGACCTGGGCTACTTTTCTTCCTTCAAACTGGCTCATCCTGTTACCCCAACATCTGCAGAAATAACTGTCAACGAGAGCACTCAAAACATATCCACAATAACAGGCTTTTTTGTAAGGAACAGCAGGACACTCAGAATTGGTGAAGAACTGATTGAATTCACCGACGTTACAAGGACGCCACCATATAAATTCACAGGATGCAAACGCGGAGCAAATAATACTGCAGCCACTGACCATGCAATTGGTGAAAGCGCTTTTCATCTGAGGGAGATGTTCGGAAGATTTGTACCCGGACCAGATACTGAACTTTTTAAAGAAATTGCCGGACATACAGCTGAAATAGTAAATAATTGCGGATTTGACGGAATATATTTCGATGCCATCGATGGCAGCGACATACTCGGAGGGGAAGAATTTTTCTGGTATTACGGAACAAAATTCATATTCGAGGTTGCCACTGCCCTGAAGAAACCGGTTGGTATGGAAATGAGCTCAATGGCCCACCACTGGTGGCACTACAGATCGAGGTGGCAGGCATGGGACAGACCTGTGAGGGGTTATAAGAGATTCATTGATATACATTCAGCAGCGATAAAAACAGGCAGGCTTTTTTATCCGCCGCATATCAAATCGAATGAAAATGAACATGGTCTCTGGAGAGGTCACAGTCCTCTAATTGACAAATATGCATCTGCTGAGAACGGTGGATTGCTGCTCCCGCTTCATTTCGGTTGGTGGGGTAACCAGACATGGAATCCGCCACAGGTTGAGCCTACATTCATGGATGATATAGAATATCTGTGCTGCAAGATGATCGGAAATAATGCCGGACTATCAATGCTGGGAGGTGCTGATGAAAAGACACTTGAAGCAAATCCGCTTTTCAGAAGGATCACTGAAAAGATAAAACAGTATGAAGAACTAAGGCACGCAGATTACTTCAACGATTCAGTAAGGGCACTGCTGAGAGAAACAGGAAAGGAATTCACCCTGGTCAGTGACCAGAATGGAAAATGGAATCTGAAACCTGTTTCATACAGAAGGCATAAGGTAGCAGGATCAAATCATCCATCTTCAACATGGAATTCATATAATGACTTTGATAAACAAGCGGTTAAACTGAGGATAGAACCTCTTATGTCGGTGAAGCGATTCAGGGATCCAACAGGAATTGTAATTGCGGATTTTACAAAAGAAAACCAATTTAACCCTGAAGGGAGTGCACAGGCAATTAAGGCATCGGTAATACCATCATCTGAAAAAGCACCGGACGGAACAAAGGCAGGATACTATACTGCCAATGCAACCGGAATTGATCCAATGGAAGGTCTTTGGGTAAAAATGGAAAAGAAGTTTGACCCGGGACTCGACATCAGCAAAAACCAGGGTATCGGAGTCTGGGTGAACGGAGACAGCAGCGGACATCTCCTGAATATCAGACTTGAAAGTCCTAAGCATCTTTCACATGGGGCCCGGGGAGATCATTTTATAAAAATTGATTTTAAAGGATGGAAATACTTTGAGCTTGTGGAGATTGAATCCTCCGGATTCAGCAATTATATCTGGCCTGATTCAGGCTTCTATGTATATGATTCATACCGGCATACAGTACTTTTCAATAATATTGATAAAATACAACTCTGGTACAACAATCTTCCGGGAGGAAAGGAAACCGGATGCCTTATCAGCCAGATAAAGGCACTTCCACTTGTTCCACAGGTCATTACAGATCCATCGGTAACAACTAATGGAAAAACTATTGTGTTCAACTGCATAATGGAATCGGGAATGTACCTGGAATTCATGTCAGAGGATGATTGCAAACTTTACGGAACAAAAGGAGAGTTTATTATGGATGTAAAAATTAAAGGTGAGGTTCCGGAATTGAATCGCGGGGATAATGAGATCACATTTAAATGCAAAGGAAGCGCTGATGTTAATTCAAGGGTGCAGGTTACAGTTATTAGTGATGGATCAGCGATAATGTAAAGATTGATAATATATTAAATGCACAATGTTCAAAATCCACCCCTAAATCCCCCAGGGGGGACTTATTAAAAGACAATGATTTGTAAAGCCCCCCTTGGGGGGTTTGGGGGTTAAAATATACATTTAATATGACTTCGGCCAGAATTAATT
>CALMJY010000315.1 GCA_937864815.1 uncultured Bacteroidota bacterium | reverse complement strand
ACGGTTCTGTGAGAGGCTTAGGGGTGAAAGTCCCCTTTGCCTACTCGGCGGTTAAGAAATTAAATAGATATGAAGACCTGGAATTTCGGAATTATAGGAGCCGGACTAATTGCTGATTTTCACGCAAAAGCTATTTTTAGTCTCCCAAATGCCCGGCTTGCGGGAATATGTGGAACAAACAGTGAAAAGGTTCAGAAACTGGCAGTAAAATACAATTGCAAAGCATATGCTGACTGCAGTCAGATGCTTGAATCACCTGATATTGAAGTTGTAACGGTTGCTACACCAAGCGGTGCTCATATGGAGCCTTCAATAAGTGCTGCTGAGCATGGTAAGCATGTGATTTGTGAAAAACCCCTTGAGATATCCCTTGAAAGGATTGACAGAATGATAGAAGCTCATCACAAAGCCGGAACTTCACTTGGCGGGATATTCAATTTCAGGTTCCATGATACTTTAAAATATATAAAAAGTGCTATTGATTCAGGACGATTCGGGAGGATTACCTGTGCCTCTGTTTTTGTACCGTGGTGGAGACCTGAAAGCTACTACAGGGGAAGCTGGCATGGGACTATGGCTCTGGATGGAGGAGGCGCGATGATGAATCAGTCGATTCATATGGTTGATATTCTTCAGTATCTGATGGGGCCAGTTGAGTCATTGCAGGCATATTCCGGAACACTTGCCCATGAAATTGAGGCTGAAGATACTGCAACATGCATACTGCGATTCAAATCCGGGGCACTGGGAATGATTTATGGGACAACTGCTTCATTTCCCGGACAATTCAGACGCCTGGAGATAACCGGTACAAAAGGTACAGTTATACAAGTGGAGAACAGTTTTAAGGTCTGGCAGTTTGAAGATCAGTCGGATTATGACAAAGAAATCCTTACAAAATTCGGAAAAGTTGAAGGTGGCGGTGGTGTATCTGATCCTGCTGCGATTCCGTTTGAACCTCATGCATTAAACATTGCATCTTTTCTGAATTCACTTGATAACGGAAAAGAATTTGAAATAAGCGGTACTGAAGCCCGAAAGGCAGTTGAGATAGTTCTTGGTATTTATAAAGCTGCCAGAAGCATGCGCCCGGTTTATTTTGGATAAAATATTTATTTAACCACAAAGGCTCTCAAAGGAAATCACGAAGGCACACAAAGAAATAAATATATCTAATTGGTATTAGTGGTCATAAGCTGTACAGATATACAGGTCATTATTATTACGTGCGAATACCAGAATGGTTTTACCATCGGACAATTTTACCTCTTTGATATCCCTGACTTCACCTTTTACAAATATTCCGCTTTCAGTGTCCTTCATGCTTGTGAATTCTCCTTTTCCGTTGCCTGCCAGCAATAAACCTTTCCCTGCATCCTGTTCTCCGAACTTGATCCTGGTACCGGTAAAGTTTCCACCCAGAAGAATATCATTGCAGCCATCGTTATTATAATCCCCGGATTCAATTGCATATACCGGAAAATACTGTGCTTCTCCTGGTAACGGGATCATCTTAAAAGTTTCATTGCCCAGATTTTCAATATAGCAGCTTGAAAAAATGGTTGCCTTAAGCAAATAGGCATCCCTGAGCTCCTCAGGTGAGAAGATATCATTAATTGTCTGATCAGCGTATGACTGGTAATCAGGATATTTATTTTTTATAAAGGGGAGCTGAGCCTGCAGATCGTCTTTTGCATAGAAGGGGTAACTAATGCCCTGGACATAATAACACATTATGGCATCAAGAGTTCCGTTATTGTCAAAGTCCTTTGAATATATGGTAGCAGGTTCACTTTCTGAAACCTTTATTCTGGTGTTCAGTCCCATGTTACCGGCAACAAAGTCGATGTCGCCATCCTTGTCAAAATCGCAGGCATTCAATGAGTTCCACCATCCTTGTGAATCCTTCAGTCCACAGGATTCTGTTATCTCAACCAGGCTACTGCCGGTATTTTTGAAAACTCTTATTTTCATCCATTCCCCTGCAATGATAAGATCGGTCTTTTTGTCACAATTAAAATCGGTCCAGATAGCATCAGTAACCATACCTGCTTCGACAAGAGATCTGTTATATTTTTCAGTGACATCTTTAAAATAACCTTTTCCGTTGTTTTCAAGGATATAACTCCGGGGACTAAGGGGATATGAGCCGGGAATTACTCTTCCTCCTACAAACAGGTCCAGATCGCCGTCATTATCCGGATCTGCTGCCACTACGCAGGAACCGCTGGTCAGCATAAGCGGAAGACGATCAGTTTCTTTTGTAAAATTGCCACGTCCATCGTTTATATACAAACGGTCCTGGAGCTCAGGTGAGTTTGATTCAAATTCATTTCCGCCGCTTACAACATAAAGATCCAGATCGCTGTCACCATCACAATCGAAAAACAAGGCCCCGATATCTTCACTGTTTTTGTCGGTTTCAAAATCTTCCTGCCTGCTTAATTCAAATGAACCTGATTTATTATGAATATAAAGTTTGCCCGAAGTCCCTGCAGCTCCGCTGAACCACAGATCTTCCAGTCCGTCGTTGTTCACATCCCCTTTGGCGATATGAGGACCCTGTGTCGAAAGGAAGTGAGGCAGCAGAATCTGTTTCCTGAAATCAACATAGTCATTTTCAGTGTGTTTAAAATCAATAATACTATTGGCAGGTACCGGAATGAACAACGGTTTTTTTCCCGGTTCCTGTTTCGGATCGACAGGCTCTGCATCGCGGTTACGGAGAATTATGGTCTGGTCTGCCTTCAGGGATGCCAGAACCTGCTCAGTCAGATCGGGCCAGATAACCTTAAGCTCATCAATATTATCAGCATCCCCCAATCCGAATATCAGTTCATGATTCACCGATGACATATATCCTCTTGATGGCTGGAATTCCTGGACCTGGAGTTTGTCCTTATACCTGATTTCCACCCTGGCCCCAATGCCTCCCTTGTTCTGACCGTAGCTTTCAAGCTTTATCTTAAGATAGTGATATGAATTTATTTTTTCTGAATTGTTGCGATAAACGCCGGCATAGCCATTTATTACATTGGTAATCAGATCCAGGTCACCATCATTGTCGAGATCTGCATAAGCTGTTCCATTTGAAAGCGATGGTTGTTCATCGCCCCATAATTCAGTTACATCTGAAAAAGTATAATCACCGTTATTTTTGAAAATGTAGTTTTTAAGGATTGTTGCAGGGATCTTTAAAGTCACTTCATATTTTGACAGAAAAGGCATATTTCTTTGCTGCCTGCCCATCTGTTCAGCCGAAAACATAATGGCATCCATATAAGTGCTGTTCCTGCCATAACCATTACTTATATACAGATCCTTCAGGCCGTCATTGTCGAGGTCACACAGGAGAGGGGACCAGCTCCAGTTGGTTGCAAAAACACCTGCATATTGCCCGATTTCTGTAAAATATTTTCCCCCGTTGTTGATCTGAATCATATTGCGGGTAGTCTGGTTATAGAATCCGGTTTTCTTAAGAATAGAATATTTATCGTAATTATCAGGCCCTGCAACGAGCTTGTTTTCATAATTATCTTCGGGATCCATGTCAAGTGTGAAAAGATCTATCATCCCGTCATTGTTTACATCTGCAGCATCGCTGCCCATTGAGGAAAGAGAAATATGATCAAAATATTCTTCCAGCTTTTCTGAAAAAGTACCATCCTTTTGATTGATATAGAAATAATCCTGTTCGGAATAATCATTGCAGATATATATATCGGGCCATTTGTCGTTGTTGAAATCAGCTATTGCCAGACCAAGTCCGAAATTCATAATATTGGTTATCATTCCGGCTTCCTTGTTGGCATTTACAAACTTTTTACCGGTATTCTTATATAAATTGTGTTCCAGTACAGGATTGTGCATCCTTTTTTGCGAGGAGTCTGTTCTGGCATACTCTTCCAGGGAATGATTTATTACAAAGAGATCCAGATCTCCATCCTTGTCATAATCAAAAAAAGCACTGTGGGTTGAATAGCCATCATCATCAATTCCCCAGGCAGCTGCACTTTCCGTAAAGGTAAGGTCTCCGTTATTTATATATAGCAGATTTTTTCTGAATGCAGGTCTGCCATCCGTGGAACATGCAACGTATATATCGAGAAAGCCGTCACCATTAATATCAGCCATTGAAACGCCTGTATTCCAGTGCCCGTTTCCATTTACACCTGCGGCTTTGGTTATATCCCTGAATCTGAAATCTCCCATATTCAGGTAAAGTCTGCTTTCAACAAAGTTACCACAGAAGTACAGATCAGCCAATCCGTCATTGTTGATATCCCCGGCAGCTACCCCGGCACCGTTAAATAAGTATCCATAATCCAGAATATTAAATTCCTCACTTTCTTCAATCCTGTTATTAAAGGTGATGCCAGTTTCTTTGTAGGATAATGACGTAAAGAGTTTATCATTATCGTTATTACATGAGGAATTACTTATTAATGAGAGGAATAATATAATATTAAGAGAATTATTTTTCATTGTAATGGGTAAAATATTCGAGGCAGTTAATTGATGAGAGTATCTGCATTTACGGACAAATATATTTATAAGATTTTGAAATGTTATAACCTGTCTTGAATGAATGGTTATTACCTTCATTATTTGCCAGGTGATATTATTATAATATGAGTATCAGGAGAAATACTAAAAATATGAAATTTACCTCCCCCCCCAAGGGCATAGACGTAAACTTAAGACTTTTTCTGTTGAAATTGAGGGATAGAAAAAGTTTCCCCTCCTTTTGAAGGAGGGGTGGCCGGGACAGTTGATTATCTGATTTTTACAAGGTTCATTTCCCGGCCGGGGTGGTTGATTATTTGATTTTTTTACATTCATTTCTGTTGATAACAAAAACTGATTCACATAAAAGTTTTAAATTATCTGGATCATCTTTTGGATAAGATGTAACTCTGCTACTGTTCTAAGATTCGAAAACAGATTGGATTTAAAAGACTTTTAATATTTAGTCTGATTAATTCATAAATATTATTAATGTGCTGTATTTCTTTGTGTTACTTTGTGATGACCTTCGTGAGACTTTGTGGTAAAAATTAATTAACCACAAAGGAATCAAAGGTTTACACAAAGGCTCACAAAGTCGATGAATAATAAATGTTAGAATGGAGATAATGAAAGATTTAAGAAAAACAAAGAATATAATTATTAAAATCAACCACCCCGGCCGCAAAGAAGCATTGCAACAATTTAATAAACATTGTGTTGCGGCCACCCCTCCTTCAAAAGGAGGGGAAACTTTAGCTATCCATCAACTTTCCCTAAAAAAGTCTTAAGTTGACGGCTATGGGATTTAGGGGTGGATTCCGTCAACAGATATAGAAAAGAAACTTAAACTATATTATTCAATCCGCATAATCAGATTCCTATAATATAATTAATTCCGATCAAATAATTGTTTGGAATAATACACAGGAAAGCGATGAAATAAATTATCTCTAACAATATTTTAAGTAAAAATGATCAAAACCATTGGTTTATTAAAAAAAATTAACATATTTTAGTATTGTAATAGTTAATCTAATCTCACTTAAATGCAATAAGATATGTAAGAAACAGAAAATCAAATTATTAACTAAGAAGTCAGGACAGACTCAAAAATCAACCAATACATTTTTTAAATCACATTATCTTTAAACTAACATTTATTAACCTAAATTCTAACCATGAGAAAAATCACAATTCTGCTTGCTTTGCTGCTATTTGCAGTATCGCAGGGTGCATTTGCGCAGAAAACCATCACGGGAAAGGTTACCAGTTCCGAGGATGGACTTGGTATGGCAGGAGTTCCTGTTGTAGTCAAGGGTACAACGGTAGGTACTGCCACAGATGTTAACGGATCATTTTCACTTAGTGTGCCAAATGATGCCGCAACACTGGTTGTTTCTTTTATCGGCATGAAGACAGTTGAGTTACCTATTGGAACACAGACTGTTTTTAATGTTTCTCTTGAGCCAGAGGTTTTGGCACTGGGTGATGTTGTTGTAACAGCACTTGGTATTTCCCGTCAGGCCAAGGCTCTTACATATGCAACACAGACTGTTAGTGCAGAGCAACTTGCCGAGGCAAGAAGCATAAATCCTGTGCAGAGCCTTAGCGGAAGAGTAGCCGGTTTGTCCGTTACAAACGCCAGCCAGGGTGTTGGCAGTGAATCAAAAGTACTCCTCAGGGGTAACCGTTCAATCGCCGGTAGCAGCCAGCCTCTTTATGTTATTGACGGTATTCCGATGGGTGGTATAGCAAACATCTCACCCGATGATATAGCTTCAATAAATATCATGAAAGGTGCCAACGCTGCAGCTCTTTACGGAAGCCGTGCAAACAACGGTGCTATTATCATTACAACCAAATCAGGGGCCGGCCTTGGTGAAGGAGTGCTTGTTGATCTTGGTTTTACATTCCAGGCATCCAATGCTTATTACCTTGATAAGGAGCAGAATAAGTACGGACAGGGAGCAAATGGAACCTATGGCCCAACTTCAACAGTCTCCTGGGGACCCGAAATGACAGGACAGCAGGTAATCCACTGGACTCCGGACCCGAACCATCCGCTGTATCAGCAGAACTACGCCTTTGAAGCTCAGCCTGATAATATAACGGACTGGTTCCAGACAGGCCTCGAACTTGCTACCAACCTCCAGGTTGTTATGAATACAAAGAACACCAATACAGCACTCTCATATACAAATACTGAAGCAAGAGGCGTAATGTCCACAAACAACCTTCACAGACATAACATCAACCTCAGATTTGGTTCCACATTCAAAGAAAAACTGGTGGTCGACTCAAAGATCACAATGATAAAGGAGAATGTTGAAAACACATTCTGGGGCGGTGAAAGTTTTGAGAATCCGATGAGGTATCTTTATATGCTTCCGAGAAACCTTCGAACAGTTGATATTGAGCAGTTCGAGTATAAAACTCTTGGTGGCCTTAACAGGCAGCATGGATGGAGATGGAACGACAACGGTACAGGCAACCCTTACTGGTCGAGAGAGAGAATTCTCAAGCCAAGAGACACCTGGAGATCAATTGGTATGATTAGCCTGAAATACAATATCACCAAGGATCTCTCCATTATGGGACGTTCAGCTATTGATGCTACTTTCAACAGTTTCGAATACAAGTACTATAATGACACTTACACCACAGCCATACAGGGTGGATACGATAAGTATAATAATTCATCTTATGGGTGGAACTCAGATGCTCTTATCACATATAAGAAATCATTCGGTGACATAGCTTTTGATATAAACGCAGGTGCTAACCATTATAATACGGAGTATCAGCAGATTTACGGTACAGGAAGGGTCTTCAATATGGAAAACTTCTTTGCACTCAGCAATACTGCCGATCCGAGACCATCAGAAGCTTACAGCCGCAAAGTTGTAAATTCAGTTTACGGTTTCGGAGAGATATCATGGAGAAATGCTCTTTTCCTGAACCTCACCGGAAGAAATGACTGGAGCTCCACACTTCCGGCTGACAACAGGTCATATTTCTATCCCTCAGTAGGTTTAACCGCAGTGCTTGATGAACTGATCACTATGCCTGCAGCAATAAATCTGCTCAAGCTGAGAGCTTCATATGCTATAGTGGGTAACGACACAAGCCCTTACAGGCTATCAAGGACAGCTTCTATTGCAACCGGTGGGGTTCTTACACTCAGCAACCAGCTTCCAAATGCCAACCTGAAACCCGAAACTACAAAATCATTAGAAGTTGGATTTGACCTCAGGGTTATCGAAAAAATCAGACTAGGATTTACCTTGTATCAGACAAATACTTACGACCAGCTTTTTGCAACTCCTGTGCCAGCTACTTCAGGTGTAGCTAGTATATTCCAGAATGGAGCCGATATTCAGAACAGGGGTGCTGAGATAACACTTGGAGCCGAAATTATTTCAACAGGAGATTTCTCATGGGATATCGACATTAACTGGGCAAAGAATAACAGCGAGGTGCTTGAAATTGCCGAGGGATTCAATGTTCTTTCATACGGTACTGACTTTATAAGGGAGTACAAGCTTGTTGCCGGTGAACCCTTTGGTGAAGTATATGCCAAGTCATGGCTGAGAGATGCCAATGGCAATGTAATAATTGGTCCGAACGGTGTTCCAAGGATCACACCCGGTATGTCGGTACCAGTTGCTAACTTCAATCCCGATTTCCTTGCAGGTATGACAAACACCCTTCGCTATAAGAGCTGGAACTTCAGCGCTCTGATCGACTGGAGACAGGGGGGTACATTCATTGCATTTACGGAAGCAATTCGGGCAGGAAGCGGTATACAGGACTATACCGAAGACTTCAGAGCAGCCAATTCACTTCTTTTCGGAAGGGATGTTTTCCAGGGAGAGAAAGGGGTTACCGATACAGGTGCTGAGAACACAGCTACAACCAACTCCGAGGTTTTCTGGAACAACGTTGGCGGACGTAACAACCCTACCGGTGGGGCATTTGTAAGAGATGCATCCAATATGAGAATCAGAGAGGTTGTTCTGGGTTATGATCTTCCCAAGGAGATCGTGAGCAAGACTTTCTTCCGTTCAGCCAGAGTATCATTGGTTGGCCGTAACCTTTTGTTCCTTATGAACAAAGCCGAGTATACTGATCCGGAGATTATGATAAGTACTGCTGATTCAGCCGAGGGAGAGAATGCATTTGCATTCCCGACAAACCGGACTTACGGGTTCTCACTTAATTTCGGCTTTTAATTAATAAATTTTAAAAAGCAATATATTATGAAAAATCTATTAAAGCTGTTAATTGTTCTGCTGATAGCTGTCGGCTACACAGGCTGTACAGAAGAATTCGACGAGATAAACACCAATCCCAAGGCGATTACACTCGATAAACTTGACCAGTCCAACTACGGATTCATAGTCAGGAAAGCACTGATCTCCCCTTTATATTGCGCGAGCACAACCGGTTCAAACGGGATGCAGTTGATCCAGTCACTCCATTTTGATGTTTATTCAAACTACTGGGCAACCACAACCCCAAACTTCCTCTCCGACAGGAACGTTATGGTAGGAAGTTGGCAGAATGGGATGTTCAATGCTTTCTATGCAGGTGAAGCCGCCCAGATCAAGTACATGGAAGACTTTGCAAGAAAAGCAGGTCTGAAGGGTGAACTTGCCGTTGCGAAAATTTGGAAGGTTTATATATACCTGAGGTATACCGACCTTCTTGGTCCGATTGTATATTCACAGTATGGTAATATGCAGAAAACTGTACCATATGACAAACAATCAGATGTTTATAAAAACTTCTTCCTTGAGCTTGATAGCGCTGTAACTATCCTCAAGCAGAATGCCGGTGGTACTTCAGCTACCATATCCTCATTTGATCCGATCTACCAGGGAAAATATGATAAATGGCAGAAAATGGCCAACTCTCTGAGATTAAGGATTGGTATGAGGATAGTCTACGTGGATCCGGCAACAGCAAAAACACAGTGTGAGAAAGCTGTTGCAGATGGCCCCATTACCGCAAATGCTGATAACGGGTGGTTAACCACCACCACCACCTTCCCTAACCCCTACAACACTATCAGTTCCTGGGGTGAGTACAGGATGAGCGCTGACATGGAAAGTATCTGTAAAGGTTACCTCGACAAGAGGATCACAACCAGGTTCAGTCCTGCAAAAACACCTGATAATACCGATGATCCTGCAGGTGTTTCGTTCCCTTATGAAGGACTTCTGAATGGTCAGACAAAGAACGACAGGACTGCTGTTTCTTATAATACTCTCATGTCAGATCATCAGCCTGCATACCTGAAAGTTGGTGACAAAGGACCGAACTGGCATGTGATGAGAGCAGCTGAAACTTCATTCCTGAGAGCTGAAGGAGCTTTGCGTGGATGGGCTATGGGGGGAACTGCCCAGCAGTTCTATGAAGATGGTATAAAACTGTCACTTGCAGAAAATGGTTTGGACAATCTGAATATGAAGGGTGAAGACTATATTACAAGTAGCTTAACCCCTGCAAGTCCGGGTATTGATAAGAATACTGTAAGACCAAATGTTGTAACTGATCCTGCCAGCACAGTACCAATAAAATGGGATGCAGCAGGTACGCTCGAATATAACCTTGAGCAGATCATAACACAGAAATGGCTTGCTTTGTTCCCTGACAGTGAGGAGGCATATGCAGAAAGAAGAAGGACTGGATATCCTAAACTTTTACCACGTGTTGAGAGTGAAAACCCCGATGTTCCACGGGAGAAAGTTCCTTACAGGGCTCTTTACTGGACTGCGGAATATACCAACAACAAGGCAGAAGTTGAAAAAGCTATAACTCTTCTTAATACTGAAAGTGCAGCTGCTAACGGTGACAAAGCTTCTACCAGACTATGGTGGGATAAGAAACCAGGTAATTAATTGATTGCCTCAGACTGATTAAATCAGTATAAATGCGAAAGGGTGTCTCAGCGAGACACCCTTTTTATTTACAGTGTGAGTGTTAACTCGCTCTCGCTCTCACTCAACCAAATGAATTATATAGGATTAAAATTAGAGATTTCTGATTAATCCGAATAGCATTCTTGAAATCTCTTCAAGTTTCTTCTCATAATCAAGAAATTTGTTCTGATCTATTTCTTTGGTTTCAAAAAGGTATTCTAAAATTGCCGCACATTCAAAAGCGCTCCCCCTTGCTATTATAAAGAAGTTCTTTCTATCCTTATTGCTGAACCTTGAAGTACCTTCAGCAATATTCAGCATTATGCTGAAGGTAGCCCTCCTAAGCTGATCATTAGTAATTCTATCGAAATTCTTCTCTCCAATAATTTCAGTAATTTCTTTACAGAAATATTTAGATTTTTGGTATACCTCAAGTTTTTGAAAATCCCACATAATAAATAAGGATTTAAGTTAGCACCAGATCAAAAAAACGAGACATCCTAAATATACTAAATAAGTGTGAGTGTGAGAGTGTGTGTGAGGAAAAAAGAGATGAGAGTGTTCGCTCTCGCTCTCACTCTCACTCTTTTTTCAGTACCCGGAGCCGGGATCGAACCGGCACAGTATTGCTACCACTGGTGTTTGAGACCAGCGCGTCTACCAATTCCGCCATCCGGGCTTAATTGTCTTGCGGTCTTATGGTCTTGCGGTCCTGCGGTCTGCGAAAATAGGAATTTTTTTTAACTTAACATCCCCCTGCCCCCTTCAAAGGGGGAATTTTGGAAAGAAGCCCTGAGCCGTGCCTCGGGGACTTGTGTCATTATTTTTTATCTTCTTTCAGTTCCATGATTTCCACTTTCCGAAAGTCAATAGGATGACTCTCAGCCTGAAGACAGATGTAACCATCTTTAATTAAAGTCCCTTCTGCAAACGGATATCCATCAGGAACACTGTTGCCTCCAACCTGCGGGTAATTGTAGCTTAATACTGTATCCCCTTCCAGTATATGATATATGGCTTTGTCCCCTCTGACAATAAATTCAGCTGTTACCCAGACATCTCCATGATAGGTTTTTGAGGTTGATTCATTGCAGTGTTGAGTGATGAGCATACCGTTCATTACAATATTGGTTCCGGGAGAACATACATTAGAGGTATGTCTTTCTGCAATTCCGTCACCTCCCAGAAACTGGGCTTCAATTGAGACGGGAAAATCCTGGTTGACTCCCATTGATGCAGCTGATTGTGAATGGAGCATTACCCCGCTGTTTCTGAATGCCCAGGAGGGGCCTTCGGGACATTGCTCACCCACGAAACTGTACTCTATCCTTAGTTTGTAATTTGAGAAAGGTTTGTTATAGAAAATATGTCCGAACTCGTTGTTGAATTTTTCATACTGGTCATACCGTACTTTCATTAAACCATCTTCAACTCTGAAAGTGTTTTTATAATTTACATTCAGTTCAGAACCCTTGATCTTGATATCCCAGCCGGTAAAATCTTTACCGTTAAACAGGCTAATCCATTCTTCTTTAGGGGCGTTATTGGTACAGGACGTAAGTGATATCACAGATATCAAAAGAAGTAGCCAGAATTTATTCATATCAATTATTTGTTTTAATGATTTGATTATAAAAATGTTATGTTTGTCTTTATTAAAACCCACCCCTAACCTCCCGCTAATGCGGGACAGGCTCTCCCAAGAGGGGAACCCCATTATGGTATCTCTCAGTCTTCCTCCCCTCCATTTCTCCCCCTCACCCAATCTCCTCTTCTCCCAGTCACCCTTTCACAATTTCTCCCAGTCACCCCTTCTCCCCCTCAATCTTCACCAACATTTCCCGTATAGCAACTTCAATCCCCTCAGCGTCATAGCCGCATTCCCTGTAAAGCTCGTCCTGTGTGCCATGTTCAACAAAATAATCCGGTATGCCAAGCCGCCTTATTTCCGCACGGTAGCTATTATCTGACATGAATTCAGCTACAGCACTGCCAAATCCACCCTTCAGGATACCGTCTTCAACCGTTATTATATACCTGAATTTATTAAATATATCATTCAGGGCAGCTGTATCCAGAGGAGCTATAAACCTCATGTCATAATGGGCTATTGAGAACTTTTCACCATCCAGCTTCTTTAATACTTTTGCTACTGTATTCCCCGGATAACCAATTGATAACACAGCGATATCTTTTCCTTCTTTCAGAAGTCGGGCTTTACCTGTTTCAATCTCGCTGAACGGCTGAAACCAGTCCCTGTGTACTCCTCTGCCTCTTGGATATCTGATTGAAAATGGGCCTCTGTTTTTTTCGAGCTGTGCGGTGTAAAGAAGGTTCCGCAATTCCTTCTCATCCATTGGTGCAGAAATAACCATGTTCGGGACACTTCTCATAAATGCCATATCGAAGAATCCATGATGTGTTGCGCCATCTGCACCTACAAGCCCTCCTCTGTCAACACAGAATACGACATGAAGTTTCTGAAGAGCAACATCATGAATTATCTGGTCATATGCTCTTTGCAGAAATGATGAATAGATATGGCAGTAGGGGATAAGGCCCTGGGTTGCCAGTCCTGCCGAAAAAGTGACTGCATGTTGTTCTGCAATACCGACATCATAAACCCTGTCAGGCATTTTGTTCATCAGTATGTTAAGTGAACTGCCTGTCGGCATTGCAGGGGTTATAGCTCTGATCTTTGAATTTTGTTCGGCCAGTTCCTGTATTGTTCTGCCAAAAACCTCCTGGAATGTTAGTATTGAATCCTCATCCGGGGTGGTAATTATTACGCCTGTCTGTTTATCAAATTTGCCCGGAGCATGAAAGGTCGTCTGATCCTCTTCGGCATGCCTGAATCCTTTTCCTTTAATTGTCATGCAATGAAGCAACTTAGGGCCAGGGATCCTTTTCAGGTCCTCAAGCACTTTTGTGAGGTGCATCACATCATGACCATCGATAGGTCCGAAATATCTGAAATTCAATCCTTCAAACAGGTTGCTCTTGTCAAGTATTGTGCTTTTGAATCCGGCTTCAAGCTGTGCAGCCAGCCTTCGTGCACCGGTTTTATGTCTGCCGAAAACCCCAAGCATATTCCAGACTTTATCTTTAAACCTGTTATAGGTTTTACTGGTCGATATATCAAGCAGGTATTCTTTCAGTGCACCGACATTTGCATCGATTGCAATGTTATTGTCATTGAGGATAACAAGAAGATCGGAATTTCCTATTCCTGCATTATTGAGACCTTCAAATGCCTGGCCTGCAGTCATTGCACCATCGCCTATCACTGCAACAATATTCCTTTTTTCACCCTTTGCCTTTGCAGCAATTGCCATTCCGAGTGCAGCAGAAATGGAGGTTGAGGAATGTCCTGTTCCGAAAGCATCATATTCACTTTCTGTCATTTTCGGGAATCCGCTTAATCCCTTATACTTCCTGTTTGTTGAGAAAATATCGCGCCGTCCGGTAAGGATCTTATGTCCATAGGCCTGATGTCCGACATCCCAGATTATCTTATCGTGAGGAGTATTGAAAACATAGTGAAGGGCCACCGTTAATTCCACAACTCCAAGGCTGGCTCCGAAGTGACCCGGATTGTTGCATACAACATCAATAATAAACTGTCTCAGCTCAGCACTGACCTGAACAAGCTGTTCAGGCTTAAGCTTCCTGAGATCGGCAGGGGAATCAATTTTACTGAGCAGGTTTGCCTTTTGTTCCATCCGGGTAATTAGAAGAAATAACCTGCAAATATACTAATTATTATTCGCGGGTGTTTTAAGAGGCTTACACACCTTTTTCTTATTTTTGCCACATAAACCACATGGCAAATAACAATTTTTCAGATAATTGGTTGTTATATATATAACAGATAATTTAATAGTATGAAGATAAAGATATATCAGACCTGGATTATTGCTTTAACAGTAATATCAGTTGTTTCCTGTGTGTCCGGCAAAAAGTACAGCAGCCTGAGTGATACAAGTAAGCAGTATATGAATGAAAGGGATGATTTCAAGGAGAAAAATATTGGGCTTGAAATGAAGACCAGTGAGCTGGAATCAAAACTTGCCTCGCTCGAAAAAGAATCTGCCCGGCTTAAAAAGGAGATTACTAAAGTTGAGGCAGAAAGGGATAAGGCTCTTGGCGATTACAATACTATTTCTTCAAGGTATAATGAACTTCAGAATGCACAGGAGGACCTTATAAAAGGAAATGTAAGGGAGACACAGAAGCTTCTGGAAGAGCTGAAAGCAGCACAGGAAAACCTTCAGAAAAAGGAGGATCTTCTCAGGCAGTTATCCCAGTCGCTCGACAGCAAAAAAGCTTCCCTGGATGAACTCAATTATGAACTGGAAAAGAGGAATGCGAGGTTAGCAGAACTGGAAAAGATTCTTGATGCACAGAAGAAAATTGTGGAGGAGCTTAAGAATAAGGTTTCGGAAGCATTACTGGGTTTTGAAAATAACGGACTAACAGTTACCATGAAGAATGGTAAGGTATATATATCTCTTGATGAGAAGTTACTGTTCAAATCGGGCAGTTATGAGATTGATGCCAATGGAAGAAATGCCCTTAAGAAACTTGCAGGTGTACTTGAAAAAAATCCGGATATTCAGATAACAATAGAGGGTCATACGGATAATGTTCCCTATAACCCCGGATCAGGGCAACTTCGTGATAACTGGGATCTTAGCGTCAAGCGCGCCACAACAGTAGTAAGGGTGCTTCTTGAAGGTTCAAAGATTGATCCGAAAAGGCTTACTGCATCAGGGAGAAGTGAATATCTGCCTGTTGATGAGAGAAACAGCTCTGATGCCCGTCAGAAAAACCGGAGAACAGAGATCATCCTTACGCCGGACCTTACCGAGTTGTATGAGCTGATAAATAAATATTAGGAGATTGCGGATATTTTGAAATTGTAACCGTCAACCTGAGAATCTAGATCTATTAACCACAGAGGTCACAGAGAAAACCACAGAGGTCACAATGGAATAATAATCAAGGCTTTACCTTCGTGACCTTTGTGAGAACTTTGCGCCCTTTGTGGTTAAAAATTATTTAGTCATCCGAAATTATTCCGAGAATTCCTGAAGATTCACCTTCATGTTCCTGAGTTCCTGGAGGAGATTGTCTTCGGGTCGCAGGAAATCCTGATCTCCCCAGAAGAGAGGATCATAACTGTTTATCACTTTTGAGAATACCGAATGAACGGGTGCAACTTCATCGCGGTCGAAACGTGTTACATTGTTAAGTTCAATATCTGTAACAGCAAGTTCAAAGAATACTGTAAACGGGGAATTGAATACCCTTCTTTTTTTCTTTGAAGCAAACTGCAGGTCACCCCTTACATGGCTTAAATAGTATAGCCCGTTAACCTTACGGTAGCTTACAGAATATTTTACAGATACAGGCCATGTGGAAAAACCACGGGTGGAATTTGCAATAAATGAGTCTTTCATTTTGAAAAGAAAAGCCTCATTTAGTTCAAATTCTGCATTGAGGATAGCATAATCAACAGTATTAATATAAACTGTTCCTTTATAAAGCGGAAGATCTATATCTTCTCTCTGTTCAAAGTCGATTGAGTAGGCAGATTCATCTTCCCAGGTCACTATATCAGTCATTCTGAAACTGTAATCCTGCATTGTTTCAGGATTTATGAAATCAAAGGTTTTTTTAACACCGTCAAGTTCCATGCATGTGTTAAGGCCTGCTTTAAGCCTTACGGTGAGGGTATCCTTTTTCCCGGAATTTTCAATCTTTCTGCTTTTAAGAACCTTTATCTGGTCTCCCAGAATAGAACCGGAATATGAACTCTTATATATTTTCAGAATGGCTTCGGAATAGTTTTGAAGGTATCTTCTTTTTAATACTCCCTCTCTGTAAAATCCTGTAAGGTATGCAGGGCTTCTGCTGTAATTCTCAGGAATTGCCCTCACAGATTTATTAATGATTTCCTGAGGTATCTGGTTTCTGATAATTATTCCGGGGATTGCAATAAACTCTCTCTCCATCCTTATTTCAAGATTTTTACCAAGGGATTCAATGACCGGGATTTCAATGTTTAAATAACCGATATATGAAACTGACAGGGTATCATTTGTCATTTCCCTGCCTATTTTCAGTCCGAATTCACCATTGGTATTTGTAACAGTTCCTTTGCCTTTGTTTTTAAGAGCAACTGTGGCAAATGCCAGCGCTTCTTTCGATTCGGCATCGGTGATTGTTCCTGTTATATAATCAAATTGTATTTCGGGTAATGAATCGACCTTTTGGGAGGTACTTGCGGGTTTTCTGGAAAAGATAATAAATCTGTCAATTACCGAGAATTCAAGCGAATCATCACTTGTAATGTTTTCAAGTACAGTCCGGAGGCTTACAGCACTAAATGAGAGGTCAGTGATCTTTTCTGTATTGATGAGGCGGCTGTCGTAAGTGAAATTGTAGCCGGTTTGTCTTGTAATGATTTCCAGGGCTGTAATGGTTTTAACCTGCCCTGAATTGAATGTCATTAATGAATCAAGAATTGTTTTCTGACAATTTGCCCCGACAGCCTGTAATAAAAGAAGGGCAATCGCAGTATATCTGAATCTTTTGAATATGAGTCCATTGCGTGACGGCATATTCCATGATGGCAGTTATTTTTTTACGAGATGGAAAACATTTCCTTCCTGTGTATAACTGAGGTTAAAGCTAGTACAAATAAGCCGTATTATTGTTTCCTGGGTTTGATTATCTATAGGAGAAGTCCACCTGTTTTCCAGTATGGATGTATCTTCTGCAATGATATCCATATTGTAAACCCTCTTCAGATCTTTAAAAACAATATCCAGGGTCTGTCCATTGTAAACCAGCAATCCTGTATTCCATGAAAGGTAGTTAAGATCGGTATTTATTGTTTTTTCCGCTTTTTGTGCACCAATTTTACCCAAATAACCGGGGTCCAGCTCAAGTGTTTTGGTATTACCGGAACCGGAAACAAGTACTTTACCGGTTTTGACAAACACTTCAACTTCGGAATGCTGGTTGCTTGTAATAACATTAAAGGATGTTCCTACTACTTTCACATAGGCATTTCCTGCATCAATTGTAAATGGTTTTGAAGTATCCTTAGAGATTTCAAAAAATGCTTCACCTCTTAGACTTACATTCCTTCCGGTTTTGCCAAAATCACTTCTGTAACTCAGTTCCGAATTACGGTTCAGAAAGATCCTGCTGCCGTCAGAAAGTTCAACCAGGAGATTTTTCTCATCATTACCGGTTGAATATAATATGCTCTTACTGTTTGTCCGGGAATTGTACATCAGGAATGCACCAGTACCAACAGATATAAGGACAAGTGCAACGGCTGCGATTTTCAGAAAAGTACTTCTGAGGGAAACTACAGGTCTGTTCACTGTTGTGTTCTCCGTCATGCTGATCCTCGAGGAAACATTCTTCCATGCTTTCTCAATATCAATATAATCATTGCTTCTCATATCCTTTATCTCCTTCCATGTCTCGCCCGTTTTATGGAGATCATTTTCCATAAACCTTTCAATCAGCTCAGGATTATCAGACTTTTCTCCTGACAGGATTGAAGCAAGTTCTTCCCACTCCTTTTCTGTAAAATTTCCGGGATTATTCATTTCTATTATTCCTTTAATTCTTTTCTGAACTCCTTAAGTGCAAGGCCCATACTGGCTTCCACTGTTTTTACCGAGACAGAGAGTTTTTCTGCTATCTCGCTGTATTTCAATCCTTCAAACCTGCTCATGCAGAATATCCTGCCGCATCTTTCAGGTAGTCTCTCAAGAATGCTTGCTATCTTCATCTGAAGGTCCTTGTAATGAAGAATTTCTGAAGGATCATCTGAAGGATCAGCCTCTCCCGAGACAACTGTTGCTGCATGACGTTCAACAACTTTTAAGTGTTCTATGTAATGCAGGCATTTGTTGTGTACAGCCCTGAATAAATAACCATTTAAAGAACTTTCAATTTTTATTTTTTCCTTCTCCTGCCAGAGTTTTACAAATAAATCCTGAACAATTTCTTCAGCAGTGTCCTGGTCTTTAATCAGAGTTCTGGAATATTTTACCAGGGAAACATAGGAGGACCGGAAGAGTGATTCAAATTCTGTCTTATCACCTTTTCTGATCCTCCCTGCTATTTCACTGTCCGTCGACATTTTTATTCATTCAATTATTCTTCCCTGTCGCTGAATTTAAGCTTTCTGCTGAGTCTTTTTATTGCTGTTTCTATACTCTGATCGGGTTCTATGATATTATAATCGCCCCAGAACTCCCTGTCAGCAAAGTCGCTTACCTTTTCAGAGAATACATCTGAATATTTTATCTTTTCCTCTTTTGCAAATTTAATAACTTCCTTATCAGTACGGTCAGTTACTGCTATCTCCGACATTGTGGTATAGTAGGTATGGAACAGTTTCTTAACCCAGTCGACTTTAAACTTAACCTCAGCCCTGGAGTAAATGAAATGCAGTTTGCCATCCTGAGCACGATATTTGGTTCTGTAGGTAGCTATTTCAGGATAAACTTTCATGCCAAGAGGTTTCTTCCTGATAAAGATGGCGGCAGCAGCCTCCTTGTCTTCCAGATTGAAACCAAATTCAGCTTCAGTGATTGCAAATGTCTCCATATTGATAAAGAAACTTCCCATGAACAGAGGATGCTCAACAGAAGGCTTCTGTTTAAAATCAACTATATAATGAGGCTTGCCATCAATTTCAATTACCCCTGAGATCATATAATCATAATATTCCATTGCCTCCCTTGTAAGAATAGATTCTGTATTTTTCACAATATCGAGCTGCAAAACTGTTACCGGCCCACCCTGGAGCTTGAATAAAACAGTATCCATCTTCTCTACATCTGAGCTTTTTCTTCCCTTATATATTCTTGTACCATCAAAGCGAATGTCGCTTCCATAGGGGGCTTTGAATATTTCAACCACTGCTTCACCGATTGAAACATAGGATCTGTTTTTTCTGATGGTCTCGCGATAAAAAGCTGTCATAAGATTTGGCACTGATTCATAATTAACATCAATCTTGCTGATAGCTTTTTCGACAACAACCAATGGATCAATAGGCTTTACAATAATTTCCTTTATGGGAATAGGAGCAGCTTCCATTTCAATGGTGTTCTTGCCTCCGTTTTCTTTAAGTGTGGAAATGGGTATTGTAAGATTTTTATAACCCAGGTAAGAAACTTCCAGCTGTGTGGCAGAAGGGCTTACCTTCAGTGTAAATTCTCCGTCGATATTTGTAACAATTCCAACATTCGATTCCTTTACTGTAACTGATGCAAATATCAGCGGGCTTTTTGTCTGGTTGTCAATAACCTTGCCTCTGATTGTAATAAGATCCTGCGGATTAACTTTCTTTTTTCCCTCAGGTCTGCCGGCAAAAGCAGCCTCTGCAACAATGGCAGAAAGAATCACAACTGCAATTAAAGTGAAGAGTTTTGATGTTTTCATGGCGTTAATTTTTAATTGAATATCCTTTTTTACTAGAGCGCTTGATCAGTTTACTCATTTCAAACTAAAGACCGCCATAGTATAAGTCTACCCTATCTGTTTTGTGAATTATTTTTTCTTAATTTACTTAAATATTGCAGTAAAAATGTCCATTGCTTTTAAAAAGCCTGTTAATCTGATGTTTACAGGATTTTCCTGGCTTGGCAGTATTTTCAACAGCCACAGGACCTTTATCAGGGGTATGCCAATTGCTGTAAGTACGGAACTGACAAATTACTGTAATCTGAAATGTCCGGAATGTTCATCTGGCTCAGGTCAGATGACAAGACAACGGGGATTTATGGATATTACACTATTCAGAAAGGCAATCGATGAGTTAAGGCCATTTTTGTTTAATGTTAATCTCTATTTTCAGGGTGAACCTATGATGCACCCTCTTTTCTTTTCATTTGTAGAGTATTGCAGGGGAATCCGTTCAACAGTCTCGACGAATGGACACTTTCTTACACCAGAATATTCAGAGAGGATTGTTAAATCGGGATTAAGTCATCTGATTGTATCTTTAGATGGGGCTGATCAGGATTGTTATTCAAAGTACAGGGTTGATGGATACTTTGAAAAAGTGATAGATGGTCTGAATCTGGTTTCGGTAGCAAAGAGACGATATAATTCACCAATGAAGCTTGAGATACAATTTCTTGTGAACAGGTTTAATGAACACCAGATTCCACAGATAAAATCAATTGCGGGAAAACTGAAAGCTTCTCTCAGGCTCAAATCGATGCAAATCATTAACAGGGAGAATACACACCTCTGGCTGCCTGAAAGCCGGAAATTCAGACGTTATGAAGAAAAAGAGGGTTTATATGTTATTAAGAACAATTTACCTGACAGGTGTGCCCGTTTATGGTTTAATCCGGTAATTACCTGGGATGGCAAGGTTGTTCCTTGTTGTTTTGACAAGGATGCCGATCATATAATGGGAGATCTTAACATTGACAGTTTCAGGGACATATGGAACGGACCCCGTTACAGGGTTTTCAGAAGAGCAATTCTGAGAGACCGGAGTATGATTGATATCTGCCGGAACTGCACATCGGGATTACAGGAGGCTAAGTATTGAAATATCAGGGAATTTTATAAATTCACATAAATTTTATACAAGGTCCTATGAAATTATTCAAAAAAATTCTGCTGGCTTTTATTGCAATTGTTTTTGTAGCGATTGTAACCGGAATACTATTTATAACAGGTATTAAAAGAGGCGCTCTGCCCAAATATGAAGGAGAGATATCATTATCCTCACTTAAGGGTGAGGTGACTATTTACAGGGACGAAAGGGGAATGCCCCATATCTATGCAGAAAATGAATACGATCTTTACTATTCAGTAGGTTTTATTTCGGCTCAGGAAAGACTTTGGTTCATGGACTTTATCAGACGTGTTACTACAGGACGACTGTCAGAAGTATTGGGTGAGGAACTTGTGTCAGCAGATAAATTCCTGAGATGTCTTGAGATGACGACAAAATCAAAAAAGCTTCTGAGCGAAGAAGATCCGGTAATCCTTTCATATATGCAAGCCTTTACAGATGGAGTAAATGCTTTCATTGAATCAGCCGGAAATAAGCTTCCTCCTGAATTCAGGATACTTGGCTATAAACCTGATCCCTGGAAACTTGAAGATATTGCCAATATTATAGGTTATATGAGCTGGGATCTTGCAAAAGATAACCTTACAAGTGATATTTTCTATTATAAAGTAACTCAAAAATTAGGAGCCGCCAGGGCTGCGCAGCTAATACCTGATTGGAAGGCAACTGACGAAGTGGTTTTTCCGGGTTTCGTTTTAGATGAAGCTTTATTGAAGAATGCTCTTTCATTAATTTCATCTCTCGATACATTGGAAGCAATGGGAGTGGCGACTTTTTCCGGAAGTAACAACTGGGCTGTGTCAGGTACAAGAAGCAAAACTGGTAAACCGATCCTTGCTAATGATATGCATCTTAGTTTTAACTCTCCGGGAATCTGGATGCAAATGCACCAGGTAATTCCTGGCAAGCTTAATGTAACAGGAGTAGTTGTTCCCGGAGAACCTTTTATTGTTGCAGGGCATAATGAGAGAATTGCCTGGGGTGAAACTAATCTGATGGTTGATGACATTGATCTCTTCGCTGAAAAAATCAATCCTCAGAACCAGAATCAATATTATTTTGATGGAGAATGGAGAAATATGGCTGTAAAAAACGAAATCATAAATATTAAAGGCGGTAAAAAGGATTCTGTAATTATCAGGTATACTCATCGGGGACCCATAATATCGGGTTACCGGAATGTGAAGGATCTTTCACTTAGCATGAGATGGTCGGGATATGATTATAGTGATGAACTAAGGACTGTTTGTCTTCTTAACCGGGCAACTGGATGGGATGATTTCAGGTCTGCAATCAATACTTTTATTGCAGCCAGCCAGAATTTTGTCTATGCCGACGTAGATGGCAATATTGGACTTAATACCGGAGGAGGAATTCCTGTCAGAAAAGGAAGTGGTACTGCTATCAGAAATGGTGAAACTGATGAATTCGACTGGAAAGGATATGTCCCGTTTGAACAGCTTCCCTCAATTTCCAATCCTGAAGAAGGGTATGTTTCTTCTGCAAACAATAAAACTGTGATTGAAGGATATCCTTATTACATAAGTTCTGAATTTGCACCTCCATACAGGATTAACCGCATCAGGCAGATGCTTGATGAAAAGGAATTATTCGATATTGAAGACTTCAGGAATATGATTCTTGATCAGCATTCTGATTATGCAGCACTTCTCACTCCTTTTATTCTAAAACTGAATGATCGGAACAATGATCTTACTCCCGAAGAAAATCTTGCCCTGAATTCTTTCTCCGCTTGGGATTATAATATGAATGCAGATATGGTTGCTCCTTCCCTTTTTGAATTCTTCAGGATCAGTTTCTTAAGAAATTTATTGGGAGATGAACTTGGCGATCTGTTTGACCAGATGATATCAAAGACAGGAGATTTTACAATACAAATGGGAGATTACTATATCTACAGGATTCTTAAGACCGGGCCTGACGAATGGGTGGATAATATAAATACCTCTGATAAAGAGACACTAGATGATATTATCTTAAAAAGTTTTAAAGATTGTGTTTCATCCATTTCTGGTCTTTACGGCATGGATCAGACAAAATGGAAATGGGGCAGCATTCATACTGTTACTATTGAACATCCTCTGGGAACAGTAAAACTTCTTGATCGTATCTTTGGTTTTAACTCTGATACTTACCCTGTTGGCGGAAGCAGCCATACAGTCAGCCCATACACTTATAAAGAAGGATTCAAAACACATAAAGGAGCTTCAGAGAGGCATATTTTCAATACGGCAGACTGGGATGAATCATTTACTGTGATACCAACAGGAGCCTCAGGAGTTCCGGGAAGCGAGTTCTATCTATCCCAGACTGATACCTATATCAATGGAAAGTTTTATAAAGATGCCTTTTCAGAGCAAGCTGTCAAGACAGCTGCAAAGTACACTTTGATACTGAAATCCGGAAAATAGAATAAGGGGGGGTGTATCATAATCCTCTTTCTTTGTATCGACCCCCTATCCCGATAGCTATCGGGACCCCCAAGGGGGACTTATTGAATATCAGTGGATTTGAAAGCCCCCCCTGGGGGGTTGGGGGTAAAATCGAACTTATGAGACAGTCTCTTTAGGGAGAAGTCATACAGTCATAACATCCTTCTCCTTTAATGCCATAACTTTATCAATCTTGGTATTATAGGAATGTGTCATTTCCTGTACTTTTTCCACTGCATCCTTTTCAAGATCTTCGGGAAGGCCTTCTTTTAGCAGCGTTTTGAGTTCGTCATTTGCCCATTTTCTGGCATTTCTGACACTTATTTTGGCAGTTTCTCCCTCATTCCTTACCTGCTTTACAAGCTGATGTCTTCTCTCCTCGGTAAGCGGTGGAATGTTAATCCTGATAACTTCACCGTTATTTATCGGAGTCAGACCTATGTTTGCTGCCATAATTGCTTTTTCAATGGTCCCCAGCATACTTTTTTCCCATGGCTGTATCAAAATAGTTTTGGCATCGGGAGTATTGACGTTTGCTACCTGGGTTAGTGGTGAGTGGACTCCATAATAGTCAACTGTTATTCCATCGAGCAATGCAGGATTGGATCTGCCTGCACGAAGCCTGGCAAGTTCATGCTCAAGGTGTTCCAGGGCTTTTTTCATCCTGTCACCAGTTTCTTCCATTACGAGTTCAATTTCTTCGTTCATATTACTCTTATTAGATATTAAACTTAGATTGCCATTTAAATATGCCTGAAATGTTAACAGGAAAACAAAATTAATAAAATAGACGGAATAGCAATACCCTGTCAGTTACCGACGAAAGTACCAACTTTTTTTCCCTCAATTATTTTTCTAAGATTTCCGGGTTTATTCATATCGAAGACAATAACAGGCATGTTATTGTCCCAGCACATCGAGAATGCAGTTGAATCCATCACTTTGAGTCTTTTTTCCAGTACTTCAGCAAATGAAATGGTATCAAATTTTCTGGCTTTCGGATCCTTTTCAGGATCAGAGGTATATACTCCGTCAACTCTGGTTCCCTTCAGGAGGAGATCAGCTCCAATCTCCACTGCTCTCAGTGCCGATGCTGTATCGGTGGTAAAGAAAGGATTCCCCGTTCCGCCAGAAAGGATACAGACAACTCCGTCACTCATGCATTCAAGAACCTTGTCCCTGTTATATAACTCACCAACCGGTTCCATCCTGATTGCCGTAAATACTTTTGCTTTT